>WTHO01000015.1:5605-16878 GCA_011523115.1 Halieaceae bacterium
GCGGGCGACGCTGCGTATCGGGAGCGAGATTTTGTTGCGGCGACAGCTGAGTATCAGCGCGCGCTGGACCAACTGCAGGGTTTGGAGCAGACGTTGCCAGAGCAGATCGATGCGCTCCATAGCGAGCTGATAGCAGCGATTGAGTCCGGTGGGGTACTGGCCGCTCAGGCCCGATTCGCAGCGCTTGCCGAGATGGCGCCCACCGATATCCGGCTAATCGCTCTTGAGGATCGCCTGCTGGCGCTCCCCGCCGTCATCGCGGCGCTCGAGAGTGCCGGTGATGCCGAGACGGCGGGTGATTTGAGCGCAGCAGTTGCCGCAGCACGCACCGCAACCGGCGCCGACCCCGACCACAAGCGCGCGGCGGCGCGACTCTCTGAACTCACCGCCAAACTGACGCAGGCACAATTTACTGACGCCATGACGGCAGGCTATGGCGCCATGGCCGGCAGTGCCTTTGATGCGGCGGAGACAGCATTCCGTAAAGCCGGGCGATTGATCCCCGGTGCGCCAGAACCTGCGGCGGCGCTGGTTGAACTCGATCAAGCCCGCACACAGGCAAAGCTTCTGGCATTAAAGGATCAGGGCGCGCTGGCCGAACGAGAAGAGCGCTGGCCTGACGCCGTCGAGCTGTATGAGCAGGCGCTGGCAATAGACGCCCTGATACTGTTTGCGACTGAGGGTGTTACGCGGTCACAGCCTCGAGCGGAACTCGACGCGCGATTGGAGAAAATCCCGGAGGAGCGAGATCGGCTGATCGACGCACGCATTTTGCGCCTGGCAGAAGAAACGCTGGCAGAGGCAACAGCATTGGCCAACCCCGGACCCAGATTACAGGGCCAGATTGCCGCCGCAGAGGCGACCATCAGCTACGCCAACACGCCGATCGCGACGACCCTGTCATCAGATGGGCTGACCGATATCACGCTGCTACGCGTCAAGCGGCTGGGCACCCTGACTGAGCGGACACTGTCGCTTCGACCCGGTGTGTACACCGCCGTCGGCATGCGCACTGGCTACCGTGACGTGCGGGTGACCTTTGAGGTCCGCCCCAACCAGAACAACGCGGTCGAAATCCGCTGTGCAGAGGCCATCTAGGTCAAGTCCATGACTGAAGGTGATAACAAACTGACGCCAGACACGTTTGCCCCCGCCGGCGCTCCCGATGCCCGCGAGGAATTGGCGGCGACAGCCTTTGAGCCACTGACTCAGGCGTCCCAGAAAAAGGCGCGGGTGAGTGCCGCGCAAATTGCCATCGGTAGCAGCGGGCTGGCCCTGACGGCGCTCCTCTTTTTTCTGCTCACCGCCCGCTCACTCACTTTAAACATTGACGCCGAGGTAGAGCCCGACTTCTCATTGAGCGGCCTGAACTGGGCCTTCGGCGAGCGTCTATTGGTGCGGCCCGGCGAGTATGAACTCAGCGTTTTTGCCGAGGGCTACCGCCCCTACCAGCAAACCATCACCGTTAGCGACGCCGATACCCAGCAGCTCGATATCCGTCTGGCGCCCTTGCCAGGCACCGTGACGATCAACACCGAACCCGCCGATGCGAACATCACGATTGATGACCTGTCATTGGGTAGCGCACCGCTTGCTGACCTGGTGCTGGAGGCGGGCAACTACGACGTCACCGCAACGCGCGATCGTTACCAGCGCTGGCAAGGCACCATAGAGGTGGTGGGGCGTAACCAAAGCCAGACGATCGACATCGCATTGGTACCCGATTGGGCGCAAGTCCGCTTCAGTACAACGCCACAAAGAGTCACTGCCAGCATCGACGGCGACGCCGCAGAGATCACGCCGGATGGCATTTCCGTGCTATCGGGCGAGCATGAGCTGACTCTCAGCGCACCCGGCTTTGTGCCCGCACAGGTGCCGCTCACTGTTGTGGCGGGCGTCGACCAGGATCTGGGAGAGATCACGCTCACACCGGCCGACGCAACGCTCACCCTGAATAGTCGCCCGACGGGTGCCGGTGTATCCGTTGATGGCACCTTCGCAGGGCTCACGCCGCTGGTGCTGCCCTTGAGCCCGGGTAGAAGCCATACCATTGGCGTCTCAAAAGCCGGTTATAGATCCAGCAAGCAGGACGTCACCCTGAGCCGCGGTGAAGCCGCCGCAAGAACCATCACCCTCGATCCCGAATTGGGCGAGGTGCGCTTTGCTATTGAACCTGCCGAGGCCACGATACTCATCAATGGGCAGTCGGCAGGCAGCGGCAGCCAGACGCTGTCACTACCTGCGGTGCCACAGCAGATTGAGGTGAGGCTCGAGGGTCATGCAAGCTTCGAGACTCAGATCCTGCCGAAGCCAGGGCTACCCCAGCAAGTGAGTGTCACGCTCCTGACTGTAGCCGCCGCGCGCAAAGCCGCCATGACCCCCACCCTCACCACGCCGCTGGGTCAAACGCTGGTGCTGGTTGACCCCTCTTTAGAAACGCAGAACCCGTTTACCATGGGCGCCTCGCGGCGTGACCCGGGTCGACGCGCCAATGAAGTGGAGCACCCGGTAGAACTCCGCCGGGCCTTCTACATCGCCAGCACCGAGACCACCAATGCCCAGTTCAGACAATTTGAAGCAACGCACGATTCGGGGTTGATCGAGAGTTACTCCCTTGATCGTGATCACCAGCCCGTCGCAGGCATCAGCTGGCAGCAGGCGGCGAGCTTTTGTAACTGGCTTAGCGCACTTGAGGGTCTGCCGCCGTTCTATCGAGAGAACCAGGGCATCATCATTGGCTTTAACCCCAGCAGCACCGGTTACCGATTACCGACTGAGGCGGAGTGGGCCTTCTCGGCTCGCGTCGATGGTGAGTCTCTGAGACGGTTTGCCTGGGGCGATGACTTTCCGCCAGCGCAGGTGGTCACCAACGTCGCGGACAACACCTCCGCATTGGTCACCGGCCGGATTCTCAATGGCTACACCGATCAATTCGTCGTCTCAGCGCCGGTGGGCAGCTTCCCTCCCAACCATCGCGGCCTCCATGACATGGGTGGTAATGTTGCCGAATGGGTACACGACGGATATCGAATTCCCTCCGCCAACGCCGAGCTGGCGATCGATCCGCTGGGGGAGCAGCGCGGCGACAACTACACGATTCGCGGTGGCAGCTGGGCCCTGAGCAGGCTCTCCGAGCTGCGGCTGACGTTTCGCGATTACGGGGAGCGCGGCCGCGATGATCTCGGGTTCAGGATTGCTCGCTATGCGGAATAAACTGCAGGTTACTGACCACAAGATCTTTGCCTGGGCGCCCCTTTTCTGGGCCTTGAGCGTCACAGCGGCCATTGCACAGGAGGCGGTCGGGGCAGATGGGGCGGACGGCGCACAGGAACCGTTGACGCCGAATGACGCGATCACCGCCAACGACTCAGAACAAGCCGACGCTAGTGACACCCCCTCGCCCAATACCTCGGGGACGGTGCTGGACTATGAGCCAACCGAATCCATCTCTGAAGATCTCTCGGTGTCTTTTCCCGTAGATATCTGAGCCCAACAGGAGCCCTTCATGAAGCGACGTTTACCCTCCGAGTTCCTGTATCAGGTCTTTGCCCTGCTGTTCGCGGTCATTGTTGTGCACGCGGCCTACGTGGGCGTCATACGCCCCAGTGCAGACTCGCAGCTGGCGATTCAGGCAGCGCAACAGGCGGCCGGCGAGGCGCCCACGGGCAATCGGTCGCTGGCAATCGTCATCAAGGATTACGAGCAGGAGGCGTGCTTTATTCTGCTGCTGTGGGCGCTGGCAATCATGGGGCTCAAGGCTGCGCGCACGCGCTCCGAAGTGCAGATGCTGGATCGTGAGCTGATTGCCATCCCCGATGGCACCAGCATTCTGCCCCGGGATGCAAGAGAGCAGTCGCGCTCACTGGAGGCGCTACCTGTAGACGAGCAGGACTACCTCTTGCCGAGGGCTCTGGGCAATGCACTGAGCCGCTTCACCACGACAGGCAGCATACCCGCCGTTGCCGACGCGGTGCGCGAGCAGTGCGATATTGAGGCAGATCGACTCGACTCTGAACTTTCCATGGTGCGCTATATCTCCTGGGCCATTCCATCCATCGGCTTTATCGGCACCGTCCGCGGTATTGGTGATGCACTGGGTCAGGCCTACAAGGCCGTAGAAGGCGATATTTCCGGCGTGACCGTAAGCCTGGGCGTTGCCTTTAACAGCACCTTTGTCGCGCTGGTGCTGTCGATCATCATTATGTTCGCGCTACACCAACTGCAGCTGTCGCAGGAACGTCTGGTGCTCAACACCCAACGCTATATCGATCGTCACTTGCTGCGACATCTCTCGGTGCCCAGAAGCGGATGAGACTACTCGATTGCAACGACGCGGCGCTGCGCCTGTGGCAGGACGGCGAGGGCATATGGTCACCGGGTATCACCTGGTTCGCAGGAGGTCAGTACCAGTTCGGTGAGCCAGCGTGGCAGCGGGCACGCCTCTCTCCCCGGGAAATCAACAATCGTTTCTGGCACCGCCTGTCGACTCAGCCGCTCAGCCCTGCACTGGGGCCGGCCCGGCACACAGCCGATCTCGTTCATACGCATCTGCAAACGCTGTTGGGAGAGGCGCCCGGTGACGTGAGGCTGGCGATTCCCGGAACGATGGAACCCGCGCAACTTTCCCTGCTATTGGGCATTCTCCAGACGCTCCCCGTCACTGCGCGGAGTGTTATTCATCGCAGCGCACTGATCGGCAGCGCCGTCGGTGAAGCCTGTGCGCATGTCGAACTTCATCTACACCAGGCGAGTATCACCGGGGTATCCGTTACCGATGGCATCGCCACGGCGCAGGAGACGCAACTGTTGCCCGGTCAGGGGTTACTCGGGCTCATGGACGAGATTGCGGAGAGAATCGGCGAGCAGTTCGTATCGCAAACCCGATTCGACCCCCAGCGCCGGGCAGAAACTGAGCAAGCGCTGTATCAGCAGATTCCTTCACTGCTCGGGTCGCTGGTGACGCAGAGCGAGATCAGCTGCACGGTGGAGGGCCACACTGCGAGGATCGCGCGGGAAGCCTTAGCGCCGGTAGGTGCCGCATTTAGTCGGGCGCTGGCCCCCCTATTGCCCGCGGGCGTCGAACGGATTGCGCTGGACGCCCTGCTCTCTGAACTGCCGGGCCTGACGTCATCCGGCGAGCACATCTCGGTGAGCGCTGAGATCATTCCGCGCGCGGCAGATGTTCTCGAGGTGACAGAGGGCGAACTGATCTTTCAACGCGAGGCGCCCTGCTCTGGTTTGGTCGCCCCGGGCAACCCGCCCGGGATAGCCGCGCAGGAAGATGCGCCGGTGGCCGAAGCGGACTCTGGTCATACTGCCCCGGCAACCGCCGTGACACATCAACTCATCGCCGGTCATGCCACGCCACTCACGCTCGGATCCTCGGTTACCGATGGCGTCGTCCTGTCGGGCGTCAATGAGCTCACGGTTACCACTGAAGCTGCGGTTACGCTGAATGGTCGATCTGTAGAGGGGGTCACCGCGATCAGCGCGGGTGATCGGCTCACTGTCGAAGGTGTCGACGTGGACTTCATTGTCGTGGAGGTCTGATCTGTGGCGCGTCGCAAGCGACAATCCTCCACCTTCAACCTCAGTTTTCTTGACATCATGTCCTGCGGCTTCGGCGCCGTTGTGCTGGTTTTCCTCATCATCGATCACTCCATGGAGATCGAGATCCGCACCGTCAATGCCGAGGTACTCTCGGAGGTCGCCCTGCTGGAGGAGGACATTGTCGACGGCGAGGCCGGCCTGGTGCGCCTGCGCAATGCGCTGACCGAGGCGGATCTGGAAATCGTCGAAGCCGATGGCCGGGCAAGACGCATCACCGAAGAGCTCGACGAATACGAGGCACTCATAGCCTCTATTGAGGAATCTGACGTCAGTGACAGCGATGCGATTGCCAAACTTCAGGCGGAGATCAATCAGCTTGAGGAAGAGATTCGCTTGCTGGAGGAAGCTGCAGAGGCGGAGGCAGGCAGGAGCGCTCGAGAGTTTGTGGGAGAAGGTAATCGCCAGTACCTCACCGGGCTTAACCTGGGCGGACAGCGGATCGCCATCATGGTTGACGCCTCCGCCAGTATGCTCGCCAACCAACTGGTCAATGTGATTCGTCTTCGCAATATGGATCCAGCATTGCAAAAGCAGGCTGGCAAATGGACAAGGACACTCGATACGGTGGATTGGCTCACTGCGCAATTACCGGTGAATGCGCAATTTCAGGTGATCACCTTTAATACCGATGCGCGCCCCGTGTTGCCGGGTACGGAGACACAGTGGCTGGAGGTTGCTGACACGCCCAAACTCGAGTCAATCAGTGCGGCGCTGAGAGAGCAAGTGCCCGCAGGCGGCACCAGTTTGCATAATGCCTTTACTGCGCTCTCCAGCTTGCCCAACCCGCCAGATAATATTTTTCTACTGACCGATGGTCTGCCGACTCAGGGAGAGAAGGCGCCCCGGGGTAGCAAGGTGTCTGGCAACGAGCGTTTAAAGCACTTCCGCGACGCGATCCGTCGCTTACCGTCGGGGGTCCCGGTGAACACCATTCTTTTCCCGATGGAGGGTGACCCGATGGCAGCTTCGGAATACTGGCAGCTCGCCCGCGCGTCAAACGGCAGCTTCATGTCACCCTCAACGGACTGGCCCTGAGAGATCAAAATGCCTGCCCGACGCGCGCCTGCTGAATTTTCGCTGTCTTTCCTCGACGTCATTTGTTGCGGCTTCGGCGCCGTGATATTGCTGCTGATGATTACCAAGACCGTCCAACCACAGGTGATCGAGCAAGCCATGGTGGATGCCGAATCGTTGGTGGCCGAACTGACGGAGCAGCTTTTTGAGATTCGGGGTGAGACCACGGTGCTGAACCGGGATCTCAACGTGAAGCGCGAGCAGATTTCGGAGTACGAGCAGCAGATCGCGATCCTGCAGGGGACGCTGGCGCGGACGCGGTCGGAATTTGACTCGCTAAGTACATCCCAAAACGCCAATGCCATCATCCGCGAGCAACTGGCAATCGCCCGCCAGAAGCTCTCCGAGGAAGAACTGCGATTACTGGGGCGAAACGCGGAAAAAAAGAATCAGTTGATCGGCGGCATACCGGTAGACAGCGAGTACATCATTTTCATCATCGACACCTCGGGCTCGATGTTCTCCTATGCCTGGGAACGCATGCTTCAGGAAATGGAAGCCACGCTCAACATCTACCCAGAGGTGAAAGGCATTCAAGTGCTCAATGATATGGGCAACTATCTCTTTAGCCGATACCGCGGGGAGTGGATTCCTGATACGCCGGCACGACGGAGCCTCATTCTGCAGAACCTGCGCAACTGGAATGTGTTCTCCAACTCCTCTCCTGTGGAGGGCATCACCAACGCCGTGAGAACCTTTTACGACCCGGGCAAGAAGATTTCGATCTATGTATTCGGGGATGAGTTCACCGGCGCCTCTATTCAGGAAGTCGTGCAAACCGTGGACCGACTGAACGCTGAAGCGGCCAGTGGTGAACGACGGGTGCGCATCCATGCGGTGGGCTTCCCCGTACAGTTCATCAGGCCACCCGAGTTACAGGCGACGGGTGTGAGGTTTGCTACACTGATGAGGGAATTAACCCTAAGGAATGGGGGAAGCTTCGTTGGCCTCAACGATTTTCGACCGTGAGTCCGCCGTGCTCGGACGCTACCTGCTGGTACTCTGCATCGCGCTGCTTGGCACAGGTTGCGCCAGTAAGCAGGTGGTGGTTGAAGGCAATTTCCCCACACCCCTGCTCGACCCGCTCCCTGTCACGCTAGGCGTCATTTACCCCTCCGCCTTCGCTCAACACGAGTTTTTCGACGAGGCCAAAGGCCGCGCTGAGTCTGACTGGTTGGTGAAGACCGGAGAGGCGCAGGTCGAGTTCTGGGATATTTTGTTCTCAGGCATGTTCGAAGACGTCGTGCACATTCGCGATTGGGAAACCGTTCAGAGCCGGGGTGCCGATATCGATGGCGTGATTATCCCTGCCATTGCTGAGTTGCAATACACCATCCCGACCCACACCAACGTCAAGGTCTATGAAATCTGGATGCGCTACCAGTTCAGGTTGGTCGATGTCTCCGCCCTCCATCAACAGGAAGATGGAGCGCTCAGCTTCAACCCGGAGGAACGACTGGCGACATGGCCGATCACTGCTTACGGCAAAACCCCCACGGCCTTCCTGCAAACTGACGAAGAGGCGGTGAATTTGGCCGCGGTGGTGGCGCTCAGGGATGCGGGCGCCCACTTCGTTACCACCTTTGGTGCCAACCCCGGGGTCGCCACCTGGTTGGACGGCATTGCCGCGCGTCAACACAACGGCATCGGCCCTGAACCTGATGTCGGAGGGGCCGAGGGCTCCCGCAATATGGACGAAGGCTCTCCCGCCATCGCCGGGGATGAAGCCGCCACAGCTGAGACAGCGAAAAATGGTAGCAGCTCGCCAGCCGAAGACGCTGTGGGCGAGGCCATGTCATCCGCAGAGACTTCAGGAGCCTCATCGTGAGCACCGGCATCATCTGGCACAACATCAAGCAATGGGTAGGCCCGGGCCTTTGCGCTCTGCTTTTGGGTGGCTGCGTCAATGCAACGGTCGATGAGATGACTTACAACGAGCCTGTGGCGGGGATCGGAGAATCCAGCGTGGTGATTTTGGGCCGACGTCACGCACCCGACTACGATACCGAGTTCGACTTTATTCAATGCATCGGTGATCACATTCACAGCGGTGACCCCAGCATTGATGTCATTGGCGAAATCGCGTTTATCAATGAGTTTTACCCTTGGTTTGAACCGAGAACCGCGCCCATGCAGCCCGAGACCATTGATCGCTTGCTGCAGCTGCCGCCCGTGGCCGAGCGATTCGCCGCGATGCAACTTGAGTACATGATCTGGATCGACGGCAACACCGTGGATACCGAGAGCGCGGGATCGATGAGTTGTGGCATCGGACCCGGCGTGGCGGGGTGTTTCGGTTTTGGCACCTGGGGCACGGAATCAGAGTACGAGGCGACGATCTGGGATTTCACCGACAAGGTCGAGGTCGGCCGGGTGAGCGCCGTCACCAGTGGCCAGAACTACATGCCCGCGGTCATCGTGCCCATTCCCATCATTGCACCCGTGCAGGGCACGGCCTGCGACAGCCTCGGCGACCAACTGTTGGAATACCTCTCGGCCCACCACTGAGCCATGACTGTGAACTGCGTGCGGCCACTCTCGATACTGACCCTGACGGCGCTGCTGTGGTCACAGGCAGCCGGTGCGGCTTCCACAGTCACCATCGGAGGCAAGTCGGTTGAGTTACCCGATGACGTCGCAGAAGAGCACCAGAAGCTCATTGATAATATCGGCATCTACGATGATCCCGAGCTCGACGCTTATGTGCGCCAAGTGGGCGAGCGCCTGTTACGCGACTCGGACATCACCAAACCCACCTTCAGCTTTACGCTGCTCGACTCACCTGACATCAATGCCTTTGCCCTGCCGGGCGGACTCATATATGTCAACCGCGGGCTGTTGGCCTATCTCGATACCGAGGCGGAACTCGCCGGGGTGTTGGCCCATGAGATTGGCCACATCACCGAGCGGCACCATTCGCGGCGAAAAACCGCTTCACTGACCTCCAAGGTTGCGGCTGTCTCCGCCTATATCCTGACCGGCTCCGGAGACGTCTACGATGCGGCGAGCATGTACGGCGCCGAGATCATCTCGGGCTTTGGTCGCGACATGGAACTGGAGGCGGATTCCGCCGGCGCCGAGTACCTTCATCAAACGGGTTACGACGTGGACTCCATGCTGTCAGTAATCGGCGTGCTCAAGGATCAGGAGCAGTACCGACGGGTGCAGGCGAAGGCGAGCGGCAAGCCCTCCGGCACCTACCATGGGCTCTATGCCAGCCACCCGCGCAATGACTTGCGATTACGCACGGTAATCAGGGCGGCAAACGATCTGGATATTGAGGAGATGCCCGAGAACCCGGAAATACCCGGTGAGTACCGCCGCCAAACCGAGGGGTTGGTCTATGGTGCCAGTGCCGCGGCACAGAGTGATCCGAACCGCTTTTATCACAACAAATTGAACTTCACCTTTGCCCACCCCCCCGGCTGGACCGTGCAGCAGGGGAGCAGAGAGATCGTGGCCGCCTCAGCGGACGGCACCCAGACACTGACCATTGGTCTGGCACGTATTGATGCCAGCCAGGATACCGAGGCAAGTCTGATCGCCGGCGCGCAGGGCGAGATGTCTGAGGTCGAGGCGCTGGAGCAATACGGCTTGAATGGTGCCACCGCGGTGGCCAGCAGCGGTTCACAGTCGGTGCGACTCGCGGTCATCGACCACAACTATCGGTTTTTGTTTGAAGGAGAGGCGGCCAACCTGGCCGAGGCTGATGCAGAGTTCAGGACGATTATCGACAGCTTCCGCCCGCTCACCTCGAAGGAAAAAGTAACCGGCACCAGCCATACCCTGCATTACATTCAGGTGCCCCGGGGTGCGACCTTTGCCTCGCTCGCCAGTAGCGTCAAGCTCCCTGATGCCGAAAATCAGCTTCGCCTCATCAATGGCTATTACCCCACCGGCGAGCCACGCACGGGCGATTGGGTTAAAGTCATCCGCTAGCTTCTCGCAGAGCGGAGCACCCGTCATGCCGCGCCTAACGAAATATTGGCAGTGCCCTGTGTTGGCCCTGCTGATGATCACCACCGCACCCACACACGCCGAACTCGTGGTGTACACCGCTCAGGTCATTCGCACCATGGAGCCCGCACTGCCCACAGCGACCGCGGTCGCTGTGGAGGATGGCCACATCGTCGCGGTGGGCTCAGAAGCGACGCTACAACCCCTGGTGGACGCCCGGGGTGGCCGCATCGATCGGCAATTCGACAACGATATCCTGTTACCCGGTTTTATTGACCCACACGTGCACCCCGCACTGCCTGCCGTGCTGACACAGTTTCCCTTTCTGGCGCCGGATGACTGGTCTCTGCCCACCGGAGCGTTTCCCGGAGAGACTACGCCGGAGGGCTACCGCGCTCGACTGACCGAACTCGCCGGTCAACACAGTGACCGCACCGTGCCCTTTATTACCTGGGGCTACCATCCCCTTTGGCACGGCGAAATATGGCGGGATGACCTGAACGAATGGTTCGGTGACCAACCGGTGATGCTCTGGCATCGCTCTTTCCATGAACTTATTGGCAATGATGCGGCCTGGTCGTTGCTCGGCGTGACCGAGGCCGATGCACAAATGAACGAGGGCGCGGACTGGG
>WTHO01000200.1 GCA_011523115.1 Halieaceae bacterium
GCGCAGGAGTCGTTTTTTCGACCCGCAATGTAGGCCTGTGCAGGGGGTCCATCGTCGTCCTCGGTGTATGCGGCTCTTAACTTGACGGTCAGTGAGTCAGTGGGTTGCCACAGCAGCTTGCCGTTCAGTGCCCAGGTTTCCTCATCACCCAGCACGCCGCCATCCGAGGCAGTGAACTGGCCCTTCTTGTCATACATTCTGAAGCTGAGGCTTCCCGCCAGGGTATCCTGAATGATGGGTCCTTCAACGATACCTGAAATGTCATAGCGCTCTCGATCAGTGGCGGACATAGACAGTTCGCCGGACCACTCATCCATGCTCGGATCTCGCGTGATGAAGTTCACCGCCCCGCCGAAGGTGTTTCTACCGAAGTAGGCGGCCTGCGGCCCTTTGATGACTTCCACCCGCTCAATGTCCATCAGCGATAGCGACGTACCGCCGTTCAATACGTAGACGCCATCAATAAACAGCGCCCCGGTCTCGAAACTGGGTGAGAACTGGGCTTGGTTCAGTCCTCTGAATCGGAGCTGAGTGTTGTAGCGACCTGGCTGACTGCCGCCCTGATTGAAGAAATAGAAGCCCGGCGCCAGCGCAGAGATGTCTTCGAGCCCAGTGATATCACCCTCGAGAATATCCTTCGCGGAGACCGCGGTAATCGCGATCGGGATCTCCTGCAAATTCTCTTCCCGCTTTCGGGCGGTCACCACCACCTCTTCGAGTTCCAACGTATTCGATTCTTGGACCTGTGCCCCGGATTCCTCCGCTGGAGCCTCTGAATCCTGTGCGTAGGAGGCGGTGCTAGGGAGGATCCCCGCGATGGCCAATGCGATCGCAGAATGGAGTGCGAGTTGAGTACGACGCTTCATTTTATTGCCTCTATTGTGTTTTCAGTGGCGTTTTAAATCTCGCGTAGCGTTACCCCGAGCCCCGCGGATCTATAAAAGCCTATTGATATACCAATAGGCGTTAAGACGCAAGGTCAAGTCACACAGGGGAAATTGCGATTTCTAGCACCGCAGGCTGGGTCGCAAAGGGCGACTCAGAGGTGGCAGCGCACTGATTAGCCTTATTGATATAACAACCGATCAAATTTACTCTGCTGTCATTCGGTTTTTCAGGAGCATGCAATGCAGAGTGTCACCGTCAATGCGCCGGGTGGGCCCGAGGTGCTGGAACTGACAGAGACCGCTACGCCCACCCCTGGCCCGGGCGAGGCATTGGTCAAGGTGGCCTACGCCGCGCTGAACCCTCTGGACAATCATGCACGGGCGGATCGCATTAAGTGGAACCACCCGGGTTACCCCTTCACCCCTGGCTTTGAGTTCTGTGGCATGGTCGATGCGGTAGGAGAGGGGGTCGATGCCTCGCTCGTCGGGCAGCGTGTTGCCACGAATGGCCAATGGGGCGGCAACGCCGAGTTTGCGGCGGTCAACGCGACATCACTGGTATCAGTGCCTCCGGATTTTGACTGGAAACTGGCAAGTTGTTTCTCTACCTGCGCCTATACAGCTTGGTTGTTGGTGCACAGCGCAGCCCGAGTCAAAGCGCATCAGTGGGTCGTGGTCCATTCAGCGGCAGGCGCCGTCGGCTCGCTGGTCATTCAAATCGCCAAATCTGCGGGTGCCCAGGTCATTGGTCTGGTGGGCGGCGAGCATAAGTTCGAGTTCGTCGAACAATTTGGCCCCGATGCTGTTATCGATTACTTGCGCGACGATTGGCCAGATGGCGTAAAAGCCCTCACCGGTGGTCGGGGCGCTGATGTCATTTTTGATGGCAACGCGGGTGACCGTGCGCCAATGAATCTCGATGCCGTTGCGCCGCTGGGCCATATCATTTACCTCGGCGCGAGTGCCGGGCAGGCACCCCCGGTGCCGCCGTCCATGCTCATTGGCAAGAGCTGTTCCATGTCAGGTTTCGTCCAGTATTTTCATCAAGCGATCAGCGGCGGTGCCGAAATGGCGGCAACGCACAAGGCGCTCGCAGATGGCAGCTGGCGGATACCCATTGAACGAGAGTTTGATCTGGCCGATATCGCGGAAGCGCATCGGGCGTGGGAGGCGCGCGAGTTACTCGGGCGGGCTGTCATCCGTGTTGGCGGAGAGCTGTAGCGACCACGATGAGTGCGGTGGGTGGCCTCTATGAATTCGTATTCTCAGCGCAGGTTGCTGAGCGCGAGCGCTTATTGGCATTTTGGTCTCAACTGGGCTTCGTGCCCGAAACCGAGGGGAGTCTGACAAGCGGCGAGGCTGACGCGCTGTACGGTCATGCCTCGACACTGCAGTCTGTTCGACTTCGTCACTCGGGGAGTCGTGCCTATGAGACCGGTCTGGTCAGACTGCAGTTTTGGGAAACACTCTCAGGTGAAGGTTTAGGTGCCCGCAAGCCCCTGATAACAGGCAGTCGCTGGATGGGTATGTATACGGCGGATATTTTGGAGGTTCGCGACAGCCTGGAGGGATACAACTGTGAGGCCAGTGAGCGTTGGCTCTCTGAGCTGGTATCTGCCCCGCTCGCAAATCCCGCTCCCGAGGTCACCTGGGAGAATCCTTTTGTCGGATTGCGCGAGACCCTTTACTTCGACCCGGACGGGCGCGTCGCCTTTATCCAGCGCGGCGGTTTCGACCGCCCCGGGTTCGGCACGATGGATAGCAGCCTGCCGTATAAAAATAGTGAGGGAAGTCACGCCAACGTCGTGCAACCGAGCAATGCCTTCGACACGGATTTTTACAAGAGGGTGTTTGGCCTTGAACCGGCACCCTATGGCGAGGCCCACGATTCTGGTGATGAACCGCCCACACAGCGCGCGCTGCGGCTAGAGGCCGGACAGCTCTTCAGGGTGGAGCGGCTACGCGCCCCTGATTGCCCGACAGGCTTGCTACAGGTCTACTCACCTTATTTTGATGCAGATGATTGTCGCGCACTGAGTCAGCCCGGTCAGCGCGGGCTCTCTGCTTACAGTTATCGCGCCAGCACCATTGACGCTGATGCCTTACCGGGAGTCACAGACTACTGCTCGGGGCAGAATGAATTTGGTGAGATGGCGTGCACATTTCGGGCCCCGGATGGCTATGTGTGGATGTGGGTCGGTGTCTGATCGATCCCGGCGCTATCCCTTACAGGCTTTTTTCATTTGCCTTATTGCCTACACCACTGCGCAAATGGATCTGGCGCTTTTTGGTTATGCCGTGCCGGCGATTCGCGCGGAGTTTGCGCTATCGCTGAGCGAGGTCATGGCGATTGTCTCTGTGGCGTTTCTGCTGGGCGGCACATTACTCGTTTTGCTGGGCTGGCTGGCCGATCGGATCGGGCGGTTACCGCTCTTTCAGTTCTCGCTCCTCGGGTCTTCTGTGCTGGTGGCCCTGATCAGCGTCGCGCCGGGCGTGCTGACTTTAACTGTGCTACGGGGCGCGAGTATTGCCGTGGGTGGGCTCAGTTACCCGATCACCGGGGCGATTCTCACTGAGGAAACGCCCGCCCGTATGCGTGGACTCGCCATGGGTCTCCTGCAAATTGGTTACCCGTTGGGCTGGGCGTTGGCTTCACTCTGGTCAATGTGGCTGTTGACCGAGTATGGATGGCGGCAGTTGTTCTGGGTGGGCTTGGTGAGTTTGCCGATGGTTTGGGTGGTTCGGCGTTACCTCCGTGAACCGCCTAGATCAGTCGCAGCCCGCGCACAGGAAGCACCGCCGACTTTTGCTGAGTTATTCGCAAAGGGCACCCGGGAGCGTGCGCTCACGCTTTTTCTCGCCCAGTTTCTCTTTGTGTGGGCCTATGCGGCCTCGATTTTTTTGTTCCCCAGCTTTCTTCGGGAAGTCAGGGCACTCGATGCTTTCAATTTCTCGCTGTTAATCGGGGCGGGCAATGCGGTCGGAATCTTGGGTTATGTGCTGGCGGCATGGATCGGTGAGCGTGTCTGGACCCGCCGCAATACCGTGGTGCTCTGGACACTGCTGGGCTCGTTGCTTTTTCAGGTGTTGGTCTGGGTGCCCGAAACCTTCTCCCACATTCTGCTGACTTATGCGCTGATGAGCATGTTTTTTTATGGCTCGGCGGCGGTGAAGTTTGCCTATCTGGCTGAGGTGTTTCCTACCCGCATTCGCACGCTGGCCATGGCCTGCTGCGGATCGCTGGCAGTCACGCTGGGGTCGGCCGCAGGGCCCTACTCGGTGTCTCGGGCCATAGAGATTTGGGGGTGGCAAGTCGGATATGCGCTGTTGGTGGGCGTACCGCTGGGGTTGGCGGGGCTGTTGTATTTGACTCTGGATGCATTGCCTTCCGGACTCGAAGTGGAAGAAATCGTTGATCGCGTCAACAAGGGGGTGGCTCCGAACTATGGCTAGTGGATATCGGGTAAAGGAATTCGGCGGACCGGAGGTGATGATCTGGGAGCCTTTGAATCTTGGTGAATTGGCGCCGGATGCCGTACGCGTGCGCGTTTGCGCCAGCGGCATCAACTTTGCGGAGACCCGGATGCGCGCCGGGGACTACAGCGGTCAGGAGTTGCCCTTTGTCATGGGCATGGAGG
>WTHO01000090.1:0-12026 GCA_011523115.1 Halieaceae bacterium
TGATGAAACCAAGGTCATCGATTCCCGATTGGTGGCCGAGGGTGCTCAGGTTCGACGGCGACGCGAGTGCCTGAGTTGCACTGAGCGTTTCACCACCTACGAGGCCGCTGAGCTGGTGCTGCCACGCATCATCAAACAAGATGGCAGCCGCGAGCCGTTCGATGAGGAGAAGCTTCGCTCGGGTCTGCTTCGTGCGCTGGAGAAACGCCCGGTGTCGGTTGAAAGTATCGAAGCTGAAATCGATCAGATCAAACATCGCCTTCGCGCGACGGGTGAGCGAGAGGTGCAGTCTCTTCAGGTGGGCGAAAAGGTCATGGAGTCGCTGAAGGCGCTCGACCATGTTGCCTACGTGCGCTTTGCTTCGGTCTACAGAAGTTTTCAGGATCTGGCGGAGTTTCGCGACGCGATTGAATCCCTTGAGGCTGAGCCGAGCCAGGAGCCGGAGGCTGAGCCGAGCCAGGACCTGGAGGCCGAGCCGAGTCAGGAAAAAGCGCCGTGACCCATGACGACGATCGTGCGTGGATGGAACGCGCGATCACGCTGGGACGCACGGCCCGATATTGGTCGGCGCCGAACCCGGCAGTGGGCTGTGTCCTGTTGCGAGACGGCGTCGTCCTCGGCGAGGGGTTCACCCAGCCTGCGGGCAGCGCCCATGCCGAAATCATGGCGCTTCAGTCAGCGCGGGACGCGCACGGCCCTGAGGGCGTAGCCGGCGCGACCGCCTTCGTGACGCTTGAGCCATGCAGCCACGAAGGACGGACAGGCCCCTGCGTGGAGGCGCTGATTGAGGCGCGTATCGAGCGGGCGGTGGTCGCCATCGAGGACCCCAACCCAGTCGTTTCTGGCCAGGGCCTCAGCGCCCTGCGCGATGCCGGTATTGCGGTGGAGCTGGGTAGCTGTGCAGAGCAGGTTGAGCAGGATCTGGCGGGGTTCCTGCTGCGCATGCGTCGCGGTTACGGCCGCGTCACTCTCAAGCTGGCGACTTCTCTCGATGGTCGCACTGCCATGGCCTCGGGAGAGAGTCAGTGGATTACCGGTTCATCCGCGCGCCAGGACGTGCAGCGACTGCGTGCCGAAGCGGACGTTATTGTGACGGGCATCGGTACTGTTCTCGCGGATGACTGTCGGCTGACGCTGCGCGCCGACGCGTTGCCGCTGTCCGAGGCCGATAAGGCTCGGGCGCTGGCCCATGCACCCGCACGGATGGTGTTGGACAGTCGTGCACGAACGCCACTGACCGCCCGGATTCTCGAGGGTGGATCGACGACCATTGTCACGACGGTCACGACGCAGCCGGGCGATTTGGGAGCAGAGACAGAGGTCTGCCAGCTACCTGCGGATGCTGAAGGCCGGGTTGCACTGACAGAATGGGTGGATTTGCTCCGCGAGCGCGCACACAACGAGATTTTGGTTGAGGCGGGCCCGACGCTGGCCGGCGCGATGCTGAAAGAGGGATGGGTGGATCGACTGGTGGTATATCAGGCGCCCAAGCTGTTGGGTGATGCGGCCAGGCCGATGGCAATCATGACAGCCGATGCCCTCGCTGAAGCGATCGAGCTCAACATTGTAGAAGTGACCCGTCTGGACACGGATCTGCGTATCATTGCGACCCCGCGTGTGTGATTGCCCATAGAGGCTGCGCGGATCGCATCATTTAGAGTCAGGAGTCACGGTGTTTACAGGACTTATTCAGGCGGTCGGCCGCATTGCCGAGATTGAATCGGGCAAGCAGGATATTCGGCTTCGCATTGACACGGGAAAGCTACCGCTTGAAGGGGTCTCTCTTGGAGACAGTATTGCGACGAGCGGCGTCTGTCTCACGGTCACTGATTTACCCGGGGATGGCTTCTGGGCGGATGTCTCCCCCGAGACGCTGTCCTTAACGACCCTGGGCGGCAAAGGAGTCGGGGATCCCGTCAATCTCGAGACGTCCCTTACGCTGAGTACACCACTCGGGGGGCATCTTGTTAGTGGGCACGTAGATGGTGTGGGCCATGTTGAGCAGATCATCGAGGATGATCGGTTCTGGCGAGTCCGGATTACGTCGCCGGCAAATCTGGCTCGTTACATTGCGATGAAAGGCAGTATCTGTGTCGATGGCACCAGTCTCACAGTGAATCAGGTGGCGGGTAATGCCTTTGATCTCACCATTATTCCGCAGACCTGGGAGGAGACTGTCTTCAGCGAGTACCGGGTGGGTAGCCCCGTGAATCTCGAGGTGGATGTCATTGCGCGTTATCTGGAGCGGATGATGCAGGTCGATGCCGACAATGCCGAGTCGTAGCGAGATGGCAGATTTCGCCGACATAGACAAATTGCTCAGCGAGCTGCGGCACGGGCAAAGCTGCCTCCTGTTGAACGACAACAGCGCGGGGGGCGTGACGGGTTTTGTGATGACGGCGGCAGAGCATTGTCAGGCAGACCATATTGCTTTTATGGCGCGTCAAGCACGTGGCTTGGTGTGTCTGGCTCTGACACCCCAGCGTTGCGAGGAGCTTGAGCTGCCTCTGATGGTGGAGGGCGATGACTCGCTGTCGCCCTTCACGCTGTCTATTGAGGCAGCTACGGGCATTGATACCGGTATATCGGCAGCGGATCGGGCGAGAACGGTTCAGGTGGCGGTCGATGCACTCAGTCAGCCATCCGATCTGGTTCAGCCTGGACACATCTTCCCGATTGCGGCAGCGGCTGGGGGTGTATTGACTCGCACGGCGCCTGCCGAGGCGGCCGTTGACCTGACAACGCTTGCCGGCCTGACGCCGGCTGCCGTGTTTACAGAAGTATTGGATGGAGAGGGTGCTGTTGCCAGCGGCGACTATCTGGCCGAGTTCGCCGAGCGGCATGATGTGGTGGTTGGCCGGGTGTCAGATCTGGTGACTTATCGATTGGCGAATCAGAAAACAGTGAGCACCGTTCGAAGTGGGGTGCTTCAAAGTCGCTACGGTCAATTTAAGGTGGCGGCTTATCAGGACACCATCCATCAGCGGGTCCACCTGGCCCTGACCGTTGGCGATATTCGCGCGGATCACCCTACGCTGGTGCGGGTCCACGTGACGGCGGTGTTTCGCGACCTAATAGGGACGACAATTGAGGGCCATGCGTCCTGGTCGTTTGATGCCAGCCTTCGCGCCATCGCTGAGGCTGATGCCGGAGTGCTGGTGTTACTCAGCAAACCCGAGACGGCCGAGGATTTGATTTCAGGTATCGATAGGCTGTTGGGGGCGCCGGAGGCTGAGCTCTCCGGCAGTGCGGATGCCTACAATCAGATCGGGATGGGCGCGCAGATATTGCGTGATCTGGGCGTGGGTCAAATCAAGTTGATGGGCGCGCCCCTCAAGTACAATGCGCTCGCGGGCTTCGGACTCGAGGTTGTCGAGTTCGTCGCGCCACCCGAATCGGAAGGCCTTTGAGGAATGATGCGGTATGTCAGGTAAAGGGATCGATAACTCCGCTGAGCAGCTGTCAGGTAACGATGGCGGCTATGTCATTGTGGTGACGCGCTGGAACACGGCAATCGTAGACGGCTTGCTCGGTGGCGCGATGCAAGCACTGCGCAGTGTGGGGATTACCGATAACCAGATCCGGGTCGTCACTGTGCCCGGTGCCTTTGAGATTCCTCTGGCCTGCAAAGCTGCTGCAGCGCGCGGTGATTGTGATGCGGTCATTGCATTGGGCGCTGTCATCCGGGGCGGGACACCTCATTTCGAATATGTGGCGGGGGAGTGCACGCGCGGCATTGGCGAGGTGGCCCTCAATTCGGGCAAGCCGGTGGCCTTTGGTGTGCTGACAGTTGACACCTTGGCCCAAGCTGAGGAACGGTCAGCAGAGAATGACGAAAACAAGGGCGCTGAGGCTGCCTTGAGTGCGGTAGAAATGGTCAATCTGATCAGGGCGCTGCGTAGCTGATGGCGGAACACAATGCTCTCGCCGCTCAGCGACGCAAGGCCCGGCATTATGGGCTGCAGGCGCTTTATCAATGGACTCTATCTGGTGCCAGTCCCTCTGACATAGAGGCTGAATTTCGCGTGGATAATGACTTCAGGCACACCGATGGGGAGTACTTTAGCGCCGTACTGAGAGGGGTGGTCCATGATGTAGAGGGTCTCGAATTACTGTTCGAGCCCGCTCTCGATCGGAAGCTCGACGAGCTCGACCCGATTGAGCGCAATCTGCTCCGTCTCGGCACCTTCGAACTCCGGGATCGAATTGACGTGCCCTACAAGGTTGTGATCAGCGAAGCCGTCGCCCTCGCTAAAAAATTTGGTGCAACGGATTCGCATCGTTATATCAACGGCGTGCTCGACAAGGTTGCGCGGGAGTTACGCCAAGTCGAGCTCGCGCAACGCGGCTGATGGCAGTCGGAGAATTTGGGTTAATAGACCGATTTTTCTCGGGTATGGACGCCGGGGCCGCCGTCAGGCTGGGTGTGGGTGATGATGCCGCCGTGCTCAGCGTGCCAGAGGGCCACGTTCTTCACACTTCTGTCGACACAGCTGTCGAAGGTGTCCATTTTCTGCCCGGCATGCCCCCCGCAGATATCGCCTTCCGAAGTGTGATGGCCGCGGCAAGCGACTTGGCGGCGATGGGTGCAGCACCCGCAGGGATGCTATTGGCGCTGACAATCCCTTCTGTCGATCAAGGCTGGTTGACCGCCTTTGTTGATGGGCTGAGAGACGCCAGCGAGCAGACCGGTTTACCTCTCGTGGGCGGGGATACTACGCGGGGACCCTTGTCGGTGACGGTGACCGTCATGGGTTCGACCCCAACAGCCGCATACCTGAAACGTAGCGGGGCTCGAGAGGGAGACCGCGTCTGTGTAAGCGGCACCCTCGGCGATGCGGCCGCTGGTCTGGCGGCGCTGCGCGGGGATCTATCGATCAGCGACGCTATGGTTTCCAATGGCCTAGTGGGGCGATTCGCGCGACCCATTGCGAGGCTGGCGCTGGGAGAGTCGTTGCGCGCGGTGGCATCGGCGGCGATTGATGTCTCTGACGGGTTATTGGCAGATGCAGCGCACATCGCCGATGCCAGTGAGGTCGCGATCGATATCGATTGTCACCGACTGCCGCTGTCGGATGCGTTGCGTGCCCTGCCCGATCAGGACCAGATTCTTCGATGGGCCCTTTCCGGGGGAGACGATTATGAGTTGCTGTTCACGCTGCCGCCCGATGCAATCCTGCCCGCTGGCTGCACGGAAATTGGTCGTGTGGTCGTTGGCAGCGGGGTAAGCTGTGCCGTGACGCCGCAGCAATCGGGATACGACCATTTCAAAGACTGACGCGCCAGACGCCGCTCGTGCGCAAATTGACGGGCTGGCAACATTGATCGCCAGTGGGCTGGGCTCCGGGCTGTCGCCTTTTGCTCCCGGTACTGTTGGTAGTCTCTTTACCGCACTCTGCCTGTTGCCAAGCTTGGGCGTTGCCGCAACGATTCATTGGTGGGCATGGAGTGGCGCCGTTTGTGTGGCGATCTGGTCTGCTGAAGAGGCGGGGCGGCGCTGGGGCGTGGCGGATCATCCCGCGATCGTGATCGACGAAGTCGTTGGCCTGTGGTTAGCCGTGTTAATTCCTCTGACACTGATCCCGTTACCCATCGAACATGGGGGGTGGCTGTTGTTAGGGGCGTTCGCCCTGTTCCGTGTTTTTGATATTGCCAAGCCCTGGCCTGTTAGCCTTCTAGAGCGCTCACTACCCGGCGGATGGGGCGTGGTGGCTGACGATCTGATGGCGGGGGTCATGGCCGGGCTCTGCCTGACCCTGTCAGTTATTGTGCTCGCTGCGATCTGAGCTGATGCCACCCGGTCAAGTGTTCCGGTGCACCATTTGCCGAGCCAGACCGCGCAGGGGATCGGCTTCGCTACCGAATATCGACAGGGCTTCAAGCGCTTCATTGAGGAGCCGGTCCGCTTCTTCTTTTGCGCCCGTCAGACCCAGCGTGCTGACATAGGTCGATTTCTCTGCCCGGGCGTCTTTACCTGCAGTCTTACCGAGCGAGGCGCTGTCTCCCGTGACGTCCAGAACATCGTCGGTCACCTGAAACGCCAGTCCAATGGCTTTGGCGAAGACGACAAGAGCGGCTCGTTGCACAGTCGATGCATTGGCGCAAATCGCGCCGGCTTCTGCGGCCGCTGCGATCAGCGCACCCGTCTTCAGATGATGAATTTCTCGCAAAGCATCGACTGAGACAGATTGGTGTTCCGCGGCGAGGTCCAGCGCCTGCCCTCCGACCATGCCGTGAAATCCCACCGCAGCGCTGAGGACTTGAATGATGTCGAGTCGCTGCTCGGCACTCAATTCTTCAATCTCAGCAAGTCGCTGAAAAGCGGCTGCCTGTAATCCGTCCCCGGCAAGTATGGCGGTCGCTTCGTCGAATGCACGGTGCAGTGTGGGTTGGCCGCGCCTGAGATCATCGTCATCCATGGCGGGCAGATCATCATGCACCAGCGAGTAGGTATGCAGCAGTTCAATGGCTTCCCCGGCAGCATCAGCGGAGGCGAGCGGCTTGCCGGCAATTAACTCTGCGCAGAGGGCGGTGAGGCGGCTTCGAAGTTGCTTCCCGGGGCGTTCAGCAAGGTAAGCGAGCGCTTCGCCAAGCCGCGGGTCGGGACAGTCTAGCCAGGCAAACGGTTCCATCGGGTTCAGGGCTCTGCCGCCGGACCGTCCTCCTCCAATAAGGACCCATCCGCCGCGACCTGCGCGACACGTTGTTCAGCCGATTCAAGGGTCTTCTGAATGCTGCCGCTAAGCTTCACCCCTTTTTCGTAGAGCACTAAAGCTGCTTCGAGCTCAATCTCGGGGTCTTCGAGTTGCTCCACCAGCTCACTCAGCGCAGTCATTTGCTCGGTGATGCTGGGCGAGTCCTTTTTCTGGGACGTTTTACTCACGCAGACTTCTCACAGGGCCCCGGGGTTATACAGCCTGCTGGCTTGGTGGCGCCAAAACCGTCACGCCAGCGTCGCCGGCGGCCGCAATAATGGCGTCGGCGGTCAGCCCGGCCAACTGTCGGCACTCGCCCTGACCTGCGTGAGCAATGAAAGCGTCGGGGATGCCGATATGCCGGATGGCGCAATTGACGCCCTCTCTCGTCAGGAACTCGGCCACGCCGCTTCCCGCGCCGCCTGCAATGGCGTTTTCCTCAAAGGTAATCAGGCATTGATGTTGCGCCGCCAAATTCAAAATCACAGCCTCGTCGAGGGGCTTCACCCAACGCATGTCGACAACCGTCGCGTCCAGCGCTTCCCCTGCGGCCAGTGCCTGATCAAGTAGCACCCCAAAGTTCAGGATAGCGACGCCGCTACCTTCTCTGACGACATTTGCTTTGCCGATCTCGATGGTCGACAACTCACTGTCGATCGCGACGCCAACACCTTCGCCGCGGGGATAACGCACGGCCGCCGGGCCATCGTGCAGCCAGGCGCTCTGCAGCATCTGCCGGCACTGGTTTTCGTCGCTGGGCGCTCCGATCACCATGTTCGGGATACACCTGAGATACGAGAGGTCAAATGTGCCATGGTGAGTCGGGCCGTCCTGGCCCACCAAGCCCGCGCGATCGATGGCCAACGTGACGTCCAGGCCCTGCAGCGCGACGTCGTGTATCAGCTGGTCGTAACCCCGCTGGAGAAAGGTCGAGTAGATGGCGAGCACGGGTTTGAGCCCGTCACATGCCATTCCCGCCGCCAAGGTGACCGAGTGCTGTTCTGCAATGGCGACATCGAAGAAGCGATCGGGAAATTTTTGGGCGTATTGCACCATCCCGGATCCTTCGCACATCGCGGGCGTGATGCCGACCACGCGGTCGTCTTGTCCCGCCAGATCACAGAGCCATTGTCCAAACACGTCCTGATATTTGGGTGGCTTGGGTTTGGCAGGGGCGGTGGTCTCGGCGGGTTTGGCCGGTTCCAATTTGTTGATCGCGTGATAGCCGATCGGATCTCGTTCTGCCGGTGCGAAGCCCTTGCCCTTCACAGTACGGATATGCAGGAATTGAGGTCCCGTGAGTTCTGCCATTACATTGAGTGTGCTGACCAGTTGCGGCAGATCGTGTCCGTCGAGGGGGCCGATATAGTGCCAGCCAAGTTCCTCGAACATGGTGCCAGGTGCGACCATCCCCTTCATGTGCTCTTCGGTTTTCTTCGCCAGATCCCATGCGCCCCGAACATGCCCAAGGATTTTTTTCGAGCCCTCGCGTAGCGCGGTGTACGTTTTGCTGGCCCATATCTTGGCAAAGTAGGTCGCCAGACCACCGGTGTTGTGGCCGATGGACATCTGATTATCATTCAGAATCACCAGCATGTTTGGGCGCTCGTGCCCGGCGTGGGCGAGCGCTTCAAAGGCCATGCCACCAGTGATTGCGCCGTCTCCGATCACGGCGATCACCTTGCGATCAATGCCCTGACGTTGAGCGGCGAGCGCCATGCCCATCGCTGCAGAAATACTGGTTGAGGAGTGTCCGACACCAAACGTATCGAAGGGGCTCTCTGATCTTTTTGGGAATCCCGACAGACCCTCCAATTGACGCATGCTTGTCATGCGCTCGCGGCGACCGGTCAGGATTTTGTGCGGATACGTCTGGTGACCAACATCCCAGACGATGCGATCATGTGGCGTGTTGAAGACGTGATGCAGGGCGACGGTTAACTCGACCACTCCCAGCCCGGCGCCGAAGTGCCCCCCCGTTCCCGCGACCGAATACAGTAAATCGTGACGGAGCTCCTCGGCCAGTTTGACCAGCTCTTGGGTGCTGAGGTCACTCAGTGTGGCCAAGTCGCTCGAGACCGTGTCCAGCAGCGGAGTGTCGGGTCGGGTTGTCGGTAGTTCCTCAATCATGGACAGGATCATACCCCAACTACTCATGCCAGCGGCGTCTAAATCGACGGCCTCTCAGGTCGCATCAAATTGCTTTCTCAATCGCTCAAGCGCTCTGCGTTCATGCTTGCCGGGCTTTTGGGTGGGGCGCGCCATGGCGCCCGCTGCCTTGCGCGCCTCGGCGGCCCGCTCCCTTCGATCTAGGCTGTCCTGAGTCTCTTCATAGAGCGTTTGGGCGATGGGCGCGCCACGTCGCTGCTCACTCGTAGCGAGCACTGTCACCTCACGCTCATCCCAACCTTGGCGGATACGCAAGACATCGCCCGGCGAGACCTCCCGCGATACCTTGACGCGCTGACCGGCCAGCTGCACTTTGCCGCCCTCGATGGCCGTCTTGGCCAGCGTGCGGGTTTTGTAAAAACGGGCTGCCCACAGCCATTTGTCGATGCGCACTTTTTTGCCGCTTTGCATGCCGTCAGTCAATGCGGGGCAATCCTTCTGATATCTCGTCGAAATGATGGATCGCAGGAAAACGCGTCACTGCGCGCAGCGGGACTGTCGAGTCAGGCTGCCGCAGCGTGATGAGGTCAGCGATACCAAATGCCTTCGCCGAATCCAGAACATATTCCGAATCGTCCATGAACAGCGTTCGCTCAGGGTTGAAGGGGCGTTCGCCCATCAATGCGTTCCAAAATGCGGGGGTCTCTTTCGGTGCGCCATAGTTGTGAGAGCTGATCATTTTGTCGAACCACCGGGCAATCGGCAATCGCTCGGCTTTCATCTCCAGCGTCAGGGGGTGGGCGTTGGTGATCAACACCACGTCCAGATGACTGGCCTGCAGTTGCCGTAAAAAAGTTTCTGCCTGGGGTCGCCAGCGGATGCCATCGGCGTATTCAGCCTTGATGGCCGGGATATCAAGGTCCAGTGTGTCGCCCCAAAAATCCAGACAGTACCAGTTTAACTTGCCCTGTTCGTTGGCGAACACAGGCGCGAGCCTCTGCTGGCTGGTGTTGGCATCCAAACCTCGTTTTAGTCCCCATTCACGGGGAATGACGGTGCCCCAAAAATGATTATCGAAAGCCAGATCGAGGATGGTCCCGTCCATATCCAACAGAATGGTGTCCAGCCCAGACCAATCGACACTCGTTACCGACAGGGAGGAGGCTACAGTCAGTGGCATCGGGTGCTACCCTATGTGGATGAATAATACGCACTATAGCGGCAACCCTGCGCTCGACGGAATGTTGCGCGACACCGCTCTGTCTTTTCAGCGTTTGCTTGAGGCGCTCCGGGTGTTAGCGGGGGACGCGTCACAGAACATTCTCGATCTCTATGCAAAATCGGGTGAGGTCGCGGTCAGTCAAAAGTCAGATGCGAGCCCGGTCACGGACGCCGACCACGCATCGCACCGGTTGATCTGTGAGTCACTCACCAGCCTCACTCCGGCAATACCGGTGTTATCTGAGGAGTCGACACTGGAGCAATTGATCGGCCGCCGTGACTGGCCTTGCTGCTGGATGATAGACCCCCTCGATGGCACCCGTGAATTTCTGGAGGGAACGGGTGAATTCACTGTCAACATCGCCCTGATTATTGATGCCGAGGCAGTGTTGGGCCTGATCGCCGCGCCCAACCGGGGCTATCTGGATCTTGGCGTCCCGGGCTGGGGCGCTCGTCGCTTCCCGCTTTTTTCAGACGGGCCCAGCGAAACGCTCGCTACTCGCCCGCTGGATCCCCATCAACCGCTGGTTATGTGCGCCAGCGCCAGGCATCGCGAAGAGCGGGTGCAAATGATGTTGAACAAACTGTCGGGTCTGGCTGAGGGCGCTGAACGCTCAGATTCGGGCAGTGCGCTCAAATTTTGTGATCTGGCCTCGGGGGTTGCCGATGTCTATCCGCGGACTTCGCCCTGTTACGAGTGGGATTTGGCGGCCGGCGACGCGCTGGTCAGAGCGGCCGGGGGTTCAGTGACGACGCTGGAGGGCGCCCCAGTCCGTTACAACCAGTGGGACAGCCTGAAGGCACCCAAATTTGTTGCGGCGGGCGATGCTCACATTGACTACGTCGGTCTCATACCGGATCCGGATTTCAACTGAACGAGCCCGGGTCGGGGCGCGATATCAGCGATCAAAGTGTGCTCACCGTCGGGCCGAATTAAGTGATGTTGTGGCGACGGTGATGCATGAGATGCTTGTCAGTGTCACAGTGCCCCAGTTAGATTTCCCATAGAGCAAGTGCAGAGCAGGTCATGACGGAACGCTTGGGACCAGATCAATCAGCCGCCAACGAGGAGCTCACTCCCGCTGAGCGGCTGGCGCTGATGCAAACACAGCACCGTACGCTGGATCAAAAGATTATTGAGCTCCAGTCGCGACCCTGGCAAAACCAGCTCCTGGTGCAGCGATTGAAAAAAGAGAAACTGCGCTTGAAGGAGTCTATTGAGCGTCTCAAAGACGCCATCATTCCAGACTTGAACGCGTAAGCGTTAATTGATGCTGTGGCCTTCAAGTTCCAGCAACCGGATCTTGATATCGAGTCCGCCCGTAAACCCCGTAAGGCTGCCGTCACTGCCTATGACGCGGTGACAGGGCACGATGATGGGAAGGGGGTTTTTCCCCACTGCACCGCCGACGGGCCGAGACGAGCGCGGTCTGCCGATAGCTCTGGCAACATCGCCGTAGGTCACCGTCTTGCCGTAGGGTACTGCCAGAAGGGCCTGCCATACTGATTCCTGAAATCGGGTGCCTTGCCAATCGAGGGGCACTGAAAATGTTGTCAGGTCGCCTGCGAAATACGCGTTGAGCTCCTGCTTGGCCAGGGAAATGACCCTGTTCTTCCCGGGGGTCGGCCCTTGATTAATCGAGCGGGAGGGAAACCAGATGCCGCATAGCCCGCGCTCAGTGGCCTCGATCTGAAGTGTCCCCAGCGGGGTGTCCAGCGTATCCAGACAGCGCATTACGTCTCCGCTTGTTCTGGTCCGCGTGGTTCTGTCGGTAACAGCAATACACTGACACAGATCACCAGCATCAACATTTCGAGCCAGTCAGTGAGCCCGGTGGTGGTGCCAACGCTCACCAGTCTGGTCGCCGCCGCACTGCATAGCAGTGCCGTCAGCACCACGCTCAGGCGGCGTGTACCCATCAAGCCCAGCGCCAGCAAAAAGAAGATCGCACCGCGGCCCGCTGACAATAAGCTGTCCTCACCGAGGCTGTGTTGCCATAG
>WTHO01000090.1:12126-16595 GCA_011523115.1 Halieaceae bacterium
TCGCACCGCGGCCCGCTGACAATAAGCTGTCCTCACCGAGGCTGTGTTGCCATAGGCCCGTTATCAGCAGCGCCCCGGTCAATAGCGCCAGCAACATGGCAGCGAGGCGGAGCTGTTCTTTGAGTTGAGGAAGTCTTGGTGTCATAGACTAGGATTTTGGGAGTCGGGGTAATCGCTGCGCCGGTGCGTTGATCATGACAGCCGCGCTACTCGATGAGAAGTCGCTCGACCTGCGCGGTGTATGACGGCCCGTCCCGGATCGTTGAGACGGGGTATGATGTTGCACGTGAACGCCACTCCATTAAATGCGACGGTCATTTCTGAAATGCTGCCAACGCACACCCGCGATGCGCTCGATATCGTCGTGCTGGATGTCGTGGGTTCAACCAATGACTTCGTCCGTGAGCGCTTCGCGGCAGGCGGAAGTCGAGGGATGGTGGTATTCGCAGAGCAGCAAACCGCCGGCCGCGGGCGCCGGGGGAAGACCTGGCACAGTCCGGCGGGAGCAAATATCTACTGTTCTGTCGGTTGGCAGTGCCAGGGCGCTCTGGCGTCTTTGTCGGGTCTCAGTCTGGCTGTTGGTGCAATCCTGGCAGAGAGTGTTGCGGCGCACCTCGGCATACAACTGCAGCTCAAATGGCCGAACGACCTCTTCTATCAAGAGCGTAAACTCGGTGGCGTGCTGGTTGAATTGCTGGGTGAGCAGGACGGCGGGCACAATGCGGTGATCGGCTTCGGCCTCAATGTCAGCATGGGCAGAGATGATAACGGGATGATTGGGCGCCCCTGGACTGATCTGGCGACTGCCTCGGGATCAGAGGTAGACCGCAATCGTCTCGCCGCAACGATTCTTGGGCGGCTGGTATTGGGTCTCACCGAGATCAACCGGTCGGGCATGCCCAAATGGCTGGAGGCATGGCGACACCGGGATATGCTTCTCGGCCGGGCGGTGGTTGTCGATGGAACCCCGCCCGTTTCAGGCATTGCCGCCGGGATCGACGATAGCGGCGCGCTACTGTTGCACACTGAGACGGGGCACCGCACGGTGGCGGGCGGGGAGGTATCCGTGCTGCAAATTGGAGACGCGGTATGACGCCGGCGCCGCCCTGGTTGTTACTGGATGTGGGTAACACCGCAATCAAATGGCGATTGACGCAAGCTGACTGCTTGCTAACACCCGGCGGGGCCGTGACCGATGTCGAGGCGTTGCTTCCGGTGGTCGAAAATCAACCCTGGTCAGCCGTGGGAATTTCAAGCGTGGCGGGGGAGCGGGCACATCAGGCGTTGGTTGAGGCGCTGGGATTCCGGCAGGCAGCGCCCCTGAGGGTGGCGGTCTCTGAGGCGAGTTCGATGGGAGTGTGCAACAGTTATGCCGTGCCTGGAGAGATGGGAGTGGATCGATGGCTGGCGATGCTCGCCGCCCACTGCCTGCACGAGGGTGCCGTTTGTGTGATCGACGCAGGTACCGCCATCACCTTGGACTTGCTCACCGCTGATGGCGCGCACCTGGGGGGTTATATTTTGCCAGGCGCTGACCTGATGAGTCGCGCACTGACCCATGCGACAGGACGGATCAATGCGGCTTTGTTAGACCCGCCCACATGGGCGCCGGGTAACAGTACGACACAGTGTGTCAGTGCTGGTGCGTGGCGGAGCGCACTGGGGGCAGTGCAGTCGGTATTGGCAGACTTTCCAGATCACCGCCCGCTGCTGACGGGCGGGGGCGCCGACGCACTTATTGAATTGGGGCTTGTCGCGGAGACCAACCCTGATTTGGTTTTTGAGGGTTTGAGGTTGTGGCTGTCCCAAAAGCTTGACGATGAGGCGCACTGAGGCCATGATGCCGCCCCTTCAAACGCAGGTGTTTCGGGAATGCCCCAAACACTGCCCACAAAGCTGGCGTAGCTCAGTAGGTAGAGCAGCTGATTTGTAATCAGCCGGTCGGGGGTTCGATTCCTCTCGCCAGCTCCATTCGCATTTGGTGACAAGCGGTCGCGAAAGCGGCTGGGCAACCTCACTCCTCGCTG
Source organism: Halieaceae bacterium (assembly GCA_011523115.1). Lineage (GTDB taxonomy): Bacteria > Pseudomonadota > Gammaproteobacteria > Pseudomonadales > Halieaceae > Luminiphilus. The sequence goes on from WTHO01000090.1 coordinate 14,154, forward strand.
AAAATCTGATAATTTCTGGATTGTGCTTCCACGGCAGGGACCGGTCCAATGATCCAGCTACGTTCGGCTTTGGCGAGCCTCGACAGCACTCCCAGCTTTTCACTCTGCGCTTGTCTCGCTGTTGTATTGGCAGTCCTCCCGGGGCATTCAATTGGCGCGGCCGAGGATGGGGGCGGTGCTTGTGACGAGGCCTCGCGGGGTGTTGATGGCGCTTGCGCTGGGTCGTCTGATACGAGCTCTGAGGAAGAACTCGAGGATGATCTGGACATCTTTGTTATCGTGCCCCACTTGGAAGACCGCGAGCTCGGTGAGCCCAACCTCGACGACGACGGCGAGGTGGTCATTTGGGATCACCCGTTACCCTTTTTTGGTCAGGCCGTTACGGAATTGGGCTTTGAATTGCCGCTACCCTTCGGGATCAGCATTGTGCCCGCCACATTCGAGCAGGACCTGACCCTCAGAGACCTCAAGTTAGGCCTGCAGGGCGAGGCGGATCGTCCCATTGAGGCGGTCAACTTCCAAAATCCATCGGTCCGCAACACGGCACTCCAGCTGAAATTTGATGCATGGCTGTTTCCCTTCATGAACATCTTTGCAACCGTTGGGCGCGTGGATGGCCGCGCTACCATCCCGTTGACTGTTTTAGGCGGCGATCTGTTCCCGGAACTGTGTGAGACGAGGGTCGCGCCCGACGTCTGCGAGCGTGAACTCTCTGGCACAGCCAAGCCAGACTACGATGGAACCAACTGGTCGGTGGGCACGACGCTGGCCATGGGATGGGATCAGTATTTTGTGGTACTCCCCATCGTTTATGCCGTGAGTGACATCGATATTCTGGATACAGACGTCGATGCGCTGAATGTCAGCCCACGGGTTGGTATCAATATTGAGCTGGAGCGTTACGGTGACTTGTCACTCTTTGTAGGTGGCACCTATCTCAAGGCCGAGGTCGAGGTGGCGGGCGCCATTACCTTCGCTTCTCTGGTGGGACAAGGCGGTAGCAGGACGCTGAACTACAGTCTGATTGAAGAAAACAAGGATGCCTGGAACCTGGCGCTGGGGGGAAACTGGCAGATCACGCCCTCCTGGGGCGTCATGTTGGAGGTGGGTACCGGTGGTAGCCGTACCGACGTGATTGCTGGAGTCACGTATCGGTTTTGATGGCATGCGCAGGGCGTCGGTGCCTCGCCCGCCTCGATTCAGCGCCTGGGCAGCACCTCGTGGCCTGCACCCTCGCTTTCATCGTCTGTCAGTATTTCGGGAAACCCCGGCGCTCTCAGCTCGGTATCGCAGTCGTCCTCGAGTCGCTTGACGACTTGTGTCGACCAGGCCCGCGGGCCATATCGATTGAGCGCGTCTGCGACAATATCCACCGCCAAAGGCGATAACTCCAGCGGGATCTGATGTTGCTCCGCAAGGCTCTGGAACAGGCCGAGATCTTTGAGTTCCAGATCCATCGTGAAGTCCACGGCATAGCTACCGTTAAGTATCAACTGCCCCTCCGTCTCGTGGGTAAAGGAGTTGCCCGAAGAGATCCGGATCGCTTCATAGGCCACGCCCAGGTCAATGCCCGCCTTCTTCGCCACCATCAAGGCCTCACCCGTTGCGATCAGGTGAACACCCGCCAAATAGTTGGTGGCGACCTTGAGAATGGATGCGGATCCCAGGGGTCCGGTGTGAAGCACCTTGCGTCCAATGGTCGTCAGCACGGGTAGCGCCCGTTCAAACGCCGCTCTTGCCCCGCCCGTGAAAATCGCAATGTTACCCGTTGCCGCCCGGTGACATCCGCCTGAGACCGGAGAGTCCAGTGCGTCGGCCCCGAGTGCAGTCACTCGCTCCCCTAAACGCAGCACCTCCTGATGATCCGATGAGCTCATTTCGAGCCAGATTTTGCCGGCACTGAGTCCCGTCAGAACCCCGCCTTCGCCCTCAAGCGCCTCGGCAGAGGCTTGGGGGGAGGGCAGACAGGTAATGACCACGTCGCTGTAGCGCGCGACTTCCGCCCCGTTTTCCCCCCACTTTGCGCCGGCTTTCAACAACGGACTGGCAGCCGCGCGCTGCAGATCGTGAACCATGAGCTCGAAGCCATTTCGAAGCAGGCTGGAAGCCAGTTTTCCGCCCACATTCCCCAGTCCGATAAAGCCTACGCGCATGCCTACCTCCCATTCCCATGACCTGTCATCGACAACGAGGGTAAGCGTGCCGCGACACTGAGCGCAATTGCGGAAAATGGCAGGGTAAGTCGCACGCTGATAGCTCCCTGCGTGGGTCCGTCCCCGCCGGCTCCGGCGCCTGCTACCAAGACAGTCGATGGCGGCTCTGGTGCGCCCCCTACCGAGGGGCAGAAGAGGGGCAGAATTCCCCCTCCGGGCCTGTTGACACGGGGGGTCGAGATCTAGAGAATGTGCGCCCTTCCGGAGGGGTTCCCGAGTGGCCAAAGGG
>WTHO01000198.1:0-13767 GCA_011523115.1 Halieaceae bacterium
ATGTGCTGATGGAGATTTGGTACCCAGATCAAGACACGTTGGACGCGGCGCTCGCCGTGCTGTCCACAGACGAGGCGCAGGCCGAAATCGTGGCCGACGAGGAGCGTCTGTTTGATCGTGACCTGATTCGCAGCTACACGGTCGAAGAATACGAGTCTGATTTGCCCGCCGTACAGACGGGGGCTTAGAGCAGATCTGTCATCATCCTAGGCGGTTTTTAAACCCTCTTAATCAGCCCAGTGCATGAGGATGCTACCGACTTCCGCTCCTTCCCGAGCAAGGCGTTCCGCGTCTTCGCCGAATTGCTTCTCTATCTGCTCGCGCCGAATTTTCATGGTTGGTGTCAGGATTTCGTTCTCAATGGTCCACGGCGTCGCGCTGAAGATCACGGCACCAATGCGCGCGTGCTTTTCGATCTGATTGTTGATGCTCTCCACCGTGGCCAGCGCCGCGGCTTCGACTTCCTCTCGAGGTAGGCCGCGCGCAGGTTCATTCACGACGGTCACCATCACGGTTTTGGAGTAACCGCGGCCCAGCAGGCATTGCTGTTCGGAGTGAGCGTTCTCGGCAAACAAACACTCGATGGGAGGCGGTGCGACGAACTTGCCCTGAATAGTCTTGAAGTAGTCTTTGACACGGCCGGTAATAAAAATAAATCCGTCATCGTCGATTTCTATTTTATCCCCGGTGTGCAACCAGCCATCCTGCCAAAGCTCTGCGGTCTTTTCAGGGCGGTTGTAGTAGCCGGGGGTGCAGCCCTCTGCCTTGATCAGCAGTTCGCCATCGTCGCCAATCTTGACTTCGACCTCGCCTACCGGCCGGCCAATGGAGCCTACTCGGCGGTCTGACGGGTCGGTCGCAATGAGTCCCATGGCTTCCGTTTGTCCAAACCCCTCGCAAAGATTTACCCCAACCGCTTCCCACCAGTGAATGAGTGCAGGTGGTGTGGGTGCGGCCGCCGTGAGGCAGTAGTCCACGTCATCAAAGCCAAGCGCCGAAACCACCAGCCCTTGAACGCCAGCCTGATCGGCCTTCAAAGCCGCGTCTAGCGCGTCAGCACCGCCAAATTTAGCCGTAATCGACTGACGGAGTTGCTCCCAAACCCGGGGTGGGCCAAAAAAGATGTGTGGTTTGCACTGGGGAAGATCTCTCGCCAGTGTCTCGAGAGATTCGTTAAACCAAATCTCACCTCCGGAGTTGATGGAAGAGAATTCAACTATTTGCCGTTCAGCGATGTGGGACAGCGGCAGGTAGCTAAAGAAGCGTGGCTGCTCTTGTTGAGTGAACAATGTCTGACAGCGACGCATCGGTACCAGATTGGTCGCGTGGGTTTGAATCACGCCCTTGGGTAAACCCGTGGTCCCGGAGGTAAATACCAGCGACACGGTGTCATCACCATCGGGTTCGTATGTTGGGGCATCAGCCGGTGCGATGGCGACCAGTTCCGCCCAGGTTTTGTGTGGCAGTTCGCACTCCACCCCCGGCAAAGTGACTAGCACACAGTTTGCCGGCAAAACCGTTTTCACGCCCTCCCAGTTTTCCGTCTGGCCAAGGAACAACAGCTTTGTATCGGTAAAGTCGAGGATGTACTCCGCGGTCGCAGTGGCGTGGGTTGTGAACAGCGGCACCGTCACATTGCCGGAATGAATGACCGCCATGTCAGCCATGACCCAGTGCGCGCGGTTTCTTGAGAGCAGCGCCATACGCTGCCCTTCACCAAACTCGGCCTCCAGCCATGCGGCCACCCGATCAATCTCTGCGATCGTCTCACCCCAGGTGTAGTCGTCAGCACCGGTTTCGTGGAGATCCCGCATCCAGATTTTATCGGGCTGGGTGTTCGCCCAGTGTCGGGCCTGTTCAATAAGCGTACTGCATTCCATATTGGTGTTACCTGCCGTCGGTCCGTTCGCCGTTAATGAAATATAACTTGCTGGCGCGTTTAGCCAAGCACTCCCTTACGAACCTAGGGCAATAGGACATTAAAAGATAGTGGCGGAGAAGATAGCGCTGGAAAAGATACTGCTGGAAAAGACGCTGCTGAAAAAGAGAAAGGGAAGGGCCGGGAAGCCACGTCGAGCAAGCCACAGTAAGCTTTGGGAAAAGCGATTGGTCAGTGTTTGGACTGCCTCGCGGTTTTGCCTTTAACCTCTGAGTGTCGGGTGCAGTGTATAGTCCCGCATGACAGAGAACTCTTATCTCGGATAACAAAGCGAGGACGGCATGACAGCATTAATGGAGCTCACGGTTTACTTCACAGTTTGGACACTGATTGCGGTTGTTGCCGGTGCGGCGATTCGCAATCAGGAGTGGACCAAAGAGGGGCGGGATATAGGCCTTGGCAACCGCGACAACCTGAACGAGGCCACCCCGATGGGAGGTCGCGCTGAGAGGGCAGCCAAAAACTCCATCGAAGCCGCCGTATTTTTTGTGCCGCTGGCGTTGGTTGCTAACGCCGCCGGACTTGATGCAGAGGTGCTGCAGGGTGCGCAAATCGCCTTTTGGGCTCGCATTGCTTATGTGCCGATCTACATCGCAGGGATCAAGTATCTGAGAAGCCTGGTGTGGATCATTGGTGTGATCGGGTACGGAATGATGGTCGCTGCAATGCTGTGATACAGCTTGTTGTGTTGCATTTATGGAATCTGCGCAGGCACAAACGTAACGGGAACCGGTCCGCGGAGAGTGTGTATATTGGGTCGGCAAGGCACCAATGTAGACTGATCCTTGCACTCATTAATGAACATAAACCTTATTAGGGGATGACCATGTCACGAGTACTAAGCGCACTGTGCGCTGTTCTATTGCTGAGTGCCGCCTCAGCCAACAGCCAAACAGAACCCAATTATTCGAAGTTCCAGTCGAACTATTTTTTCACTTGCCCACAACCCGCCGCGTGTATGGGGGCCTTTGAAAAAATGCTGTCCGCTCCGGAGATTGCGGACAAAAACTTTGAGGTAACGCTCTATGCGCTTGGCCACAATGGCTGGGATGAGTCGACGCATATGGTGTCTTTCTATTTCAAGAGCGCAGAGCGCTATCTGGAGGCGGGCCAAACCTTTGCGGCGTCACCTGCGTTTCAAGAATTCATGAAAGCAGGGGCTGCGGTCGGCGTTGAGAACCGAGCGCAAACGTTGACTACCCACAGCATTGTTGCGGGCGACGGGCGTGGCACCCGTAGCATGGTGAATTGGACGGTTAAGGTGAGTGACCCGGCAACGTTTGTGCCTGCTTGGCAAAAGTTCACGAAGGCCTCGGAGTCCTACCCCTGGGCCTCAAAAGCCTATGGACTGCAAACGCTACTCTTGGGGAACCAAGGTTGGGCGACCCATCAGATATGGGCGGCTTTTGATACACCGGTTGACGCCCTCACATTCTTGGAAAACTTCTACCAGACACCGGAGTTTCAGACCTACAGCGAGGAGACTGAGGGCGCCGTTTCCTTGGTGAGAAGCTACATTGCCAATACGATGTTTGAGGCGAACCCCGACTGATTTAGGAAGGGGTTGGGAGGCGATTTGAATGGATCAAATCGCCTCCTATGCATGTAGCTTGAGGTGCGGCGGCTGGTTAGCTACCGACGTGCGCTGAACTAATTGTTCTCCACCATCTCGATGATGTCTTCGTAGCTGTCACCGCTGTCTGAGTCGAAATCCTCCAGTTCGGAGGTGATGACTCGCGTGATCTCCCCTAAAAACAGCTCCCGGGTTTCGGCTCGTTGCATGAGTACGTCTTCAGACGGTTCGAAATTGTCGATATCAGACTGAGTAAGCAGCCCTTTCTCCCCAAGCAGGCGCTCAACGGTATCCATGCGGTCACGCATCACAGAGACCTCCCCCGCGAGCCCCATCAACATGGAAACCAGCTTGTCGGTATCCGGGTCGTCAAAAAACGTGGGGCGCTGCCCCTTGGCCTTCCGTTTGAGCTGAGCAGGCCCCTCCATTATGCCTTCTCGCACCCATAGATGAACCACACACCGCCACCGCCGAAGTCCCCGCCCTGAAAAGTGCCCGACCTCTCGGCGTCGGCAATCTGGTAGGCGCTCGGTGCCATCACTGAAAACATTTTGTCGGCATCAAAACCGGCGTCTGTTGTGAGCTTTGGCAGGTCCAGCTCGTGTGAACGGCGCCAGAACGGCTCATTGTTGTTGGTGCTGTCCCAGTCGAGCATAAACGCGTCGAAGGGCTCCATGCCCTCATAGGGTGGCGTCTCGGCGTGCGCCATCAGGCCGCCTGGGGCAAGCAGTCGGTTGCACTCAGCCATGACATTTTTCACTGCTTTATCTGAGGTTTCGTGCATCAGGATGTGCGAGACAACCAGATCGAAACTACCGTCTTCGAAGTCAGTCTTCTCAGCATTCTGTTGCGAGAAATGCACTGCCTTACCTTTTGATTCTGCGCGAGCGTGAGCATAACGAAGCATTGGCGCCGCGACGTCGATGGCATGCACCTCAGCGTCCGGCCATGCATCCGTGTAGGGAAGAGTGCTATGACCGACAGAGCATCCCATGTCGAGAATTCTCTTGGGACTGAAGTCGGGGTAATTGTTCTTGATCCAAGCGATGACGCTATCGCCCATGTCGGCGTTGTCTCTGCCCATTTGACCCATCGCATAGATGTAAACCGCACGGTCATACATTGCACCTTGGGCTACGTCGCCGTCGATGTATTCAGTGTGGTAGCCGCCTGGCTGACAATGAATATCGACGGCACTGTGGTACTTGGGCAGTGGGAGGTCGGGGTCGAGCCGCAGAGACCCGATTGGGTCGGCTTGGGCTGCAGATGACGCCAGCTCGTTAATGCTTCTGGCTACCGGCAATTGCACCGAGGACCACATCATTTCCTGACTCGTTCTCAGCAGAGAGCTGAACATACGGTAGTAGGGGTCCGGCTTCATTACGGACGCAACGTCATTCTTGTCACTGGGGCTGGCACCATTAGCGGCCTCAAACCGCTTCTTTGCCCGATGCTCGTAGGTGGTTCTCAGCCCCGGGTGGATGTTCGAGACGATGTGCTCTTTAAATGACCGGACGAACTGCTGTCTTGCGAGCTCGTCATGGTTTGTTTTGGGTAGGACGTCGTGTGCGTTCTGTTCTATCTGGCTCATCACCATGTCGATAACCCTCCGTTATATTCAATGGGCGCCCAAAAGACGGGCCTATAAGCAATTGCAAACAATTGCATGCAATATACCCCCAGCATGCGGGGCGGGCAACCTTGAAGCGAAATCTCAGGGTCAGGTCGGCTTCATGTTATAATCTGCATATCCGCCCAAAGAAAGCGAGCGTTTAGTTGATGTCCCCACGAGTTCATGCCCCCCTGCAACTCGCCACTGAAGCGGCCTACAGTGGAAGGGATGACGTTAGTGAGGCGTCGGCGAAACCGAGTGAGATTTCGCACGTAGACCGCCTCGTAAGGGGCATTATCGATGGATTCAGGGAAGGACGCTATCAGCCCGGAGAACGCTTGGTAGCCGCTGATCTTGCGGCTCAGTTCAATGTTAGCCGCGCGCCGGTGAGAGAGGCTCTGGCAATATTGGTAGGAGAGGGTGTTGTAGAAATCAAGAAAAATTATGGCGCGCGGATCAGAACCTTTTCCATAGACGAGTTGGTTGAGATTATGGAGGTGACCGAGGCTGCTCTAGTGCTGGGGGTGCGCAGGTGCGCAGAGCGTATAAGCACTGCATCGCTAGAGGAATTAGCGCGGTTGGACGGATCCTTCGAGCAAATGGAGGCCGCATGGCACGCCCACGATGCTGCCGACTTCGTCGACAGCATCTACTATTTTCATAATGTCGTTAATGCCATCGCGGGCAACAGATTTCTGGGTTTTGTATACCAGCGACCGCACTTTGCATTTTTCAACCGTCATTTGGCTGCAGCGCTGCCCGGGCCGGGTTGGGATGAGTATCTGGACAGTTACCGTCGCGTTTATAACAGTATTCGCAAGGGTCAGGTGCATGCGGCTCAAGCAGCGTTTTCTGCTCATATGCAATGGGCAATAAGCCTTATGAAATAAGGGCTTACTGGCCTCTGCTCATTCTATTTATATTTTTGCCCCTCTCTCGGCACAGTTCGGCCTTACCCTCGGATTGCATACGATCCTTGATTTAGTTAGGCTCGTGTGAAAACAACACAGGGGAGGTAGGACGTGGATAACATAAAAAGCAGAGAAGACGTGGGTCGCCGGCAGGTTCTCAACGCCGCGGGGTTCGGGCTACTCGGTCTGGTTGGGGCATCGCTCTCAGCACAGGCCCAGCAGGGCGCTGCGCCGTCTCCCAGATCTGCATTTGAAGCGCACAAAATCGATCACGACGTCATGGAGAAAGCCCCGTTGCTTGATCTGCCGTTTTCGGACGGGATCAAGATTCGGGGTTACTCGGCAATTAATCAGCCCAACTGTCAGGTCATCATCGAGGACTTTTTTCCCGGCGATGAATTTGAGTGGCAGTTCCCCCACGACGAAATTCAGTACTGTCTTTCGGGTTCCATGCAGTTAACGGTGTGGTCACCACCCCTCTACGCCGAGCGTGTGGACACTGTGATCGAACCGGGCACGCTGTATAACTACCCCATAGGAACCCGTAAGCGGGTCAAAGTGCTAGGGGATGAGCCGTTTCGGCATATCTGTTTTTGCCCCCCCAGCCCAAACTATCCGTTTCCTACAGCTGACGATGTGCGCGCTATGGGGTGAGGCGCCGCCGTCACGGGTGTGCGGTATGACATTTGAACCCTTGTACGCCGAGAGGCACCGGGAGCTAATACTATGAACCAAGCTATTTCAGAGACACGTCCTCTCATCGAGGGCATACAAAGTATCGTCGGCGCAGATTACTGCCTCACCGATGAGCGAGACAGGGATTTCTACTCAACTGATCTGAGCTTCAGAGAACGCGAGATCGCGGAGGCTGTCGTTCAGCCGCAGAGCACCGACGAACTCTCATCCGTGGTGTCTCTCGCACATCAGGCCGGGTTTAACGTGGTTCCGCGAGGGGGCGGTATGTCCTACACCAGTGGTTACACGCCGGCCAAGGATCGAACCATTCTCATTGATATGCGGCGTATGAATCATATCCTCGAGATTAACGAGGAAGATATGTACGTCACAGTGGAGTGCGGATGCACCTGGAAGGAGCTATACGAAGCCCTGTCTGAGAAAGGCTTGAGAACGCCGTACTTCGGGCCGCTGTCGGGCAAATATGCCACTATCGGTGGCGCGCTATCCCAAAACAGTCTGTTTATGGGGAGCGGTGTGCACCACACTGTCGCCGAGAGCGCCCTGGGTTTAAGAGTGGTGCTGGCCAATGGTGATGTTCTTCAGACTGGCTCGGGCGCCCATCGTCACAGTAATCCCTTCTACAGACATTTTGGCCCTGATGTCACGGGTATGTTCACTGCCGACACCGGCGCCTACGGTATCAAGGCAGTTGCCACACTGAGGCTTGTTCAGGCGCCGAAGTCCACCGCCTACATGTCATTCCGCTTCGAGACGCTGGCAGAGTGCCTTGAAGCGCAGGTTGAAATTGCGCGATTGAGCATCTGTTCCGAGTGCTATGGCTTTGACCCCTACTACAACGACGGGTTTGAGAAGCAGGGCATCACGTTTGAGGAGGGCGTGTCGATTGTCGGCAAGGTCGCCCGCAAAGGAGGTTTAAAAGGACTCGGGAAGGCGGCCAAGTTGGCGATGGCGGGGAAAACATTCCTTAACGGCGTCCCTTACTCTCTGCACATGACTTTCGACGGTCTCAACGATGTCGTCACCAACGAACATCAGGAGATCGCTGCAGAGATCTGCCTCAGGCACGGCGGAACCGAAATGGTGAATTCCATACCTACGGTATTTCGGGCTGAGCCGTTTGGCGGGGTTCGGACCGTCCTTCTGGGTTCGGAAGGGGAGCTGTGGATTCCTGTGCACGGTTTCTTCCCGCTCTCGAGGGCGGTGGAAGCCGGTGCCACGACTGAACGATTCTTTGAGGAGAATCGAGAGTTGATGGAGAAGCACAATATCAGAACCTCTTACCTCACTTGCTTCTCGGGGGCCGAGTTCGTCATCGAGCCCAGTTTCTACTGGCACGATGAACTGGGTGAGTTTCGATTGAGCCTGATCGAAGAAGAATTCGCTGAAAAATGGAAAGATATTCCTGCTGATCTCGAAACGCGTAAGGTGGTTCTTGAACTCCGTGAGAAGCTGGCGACGCTTTTTGATGAGTTGGGCGCATGCCACTTGCAGATAGGCAAGTACTACGATTACCAGGGAATGATCACCAACGAGCCTCTCAAAGGCATGCTGAAGGGGATCAAAACCATGGTCGATCCAGAGGGCAAAATGAATCCTGGTTGCCTGGGCTTGGAGTAGGTCAGGCTAGCAAGCGATCGTCTGGCGTTGCTGTCTGATTAATTCAGAGGCACGCCAGGCGTGGCTTGATCTTTTCTCCGAAATCCCTGATACCGCCGACAAAGTCGGCCCAGCTGAACAGCATGCCGTCCACCCCTGTCTCCTCTGCGATTTCGTCGATCTTGGCGCTTACCGTCTCATATGAGCCGTAAATCGTTGGGAAGCCCATAAACGCCATGTTGCCCACCTCAAGGTCCTGTTTCATCGCTTCTTGAAGGTGGTCTGAGGTGCCGCCCTCATTAGAGTCCATAGCGGCGCTATTGATGATATTCCCAATGGCTCCCATGTCGGCGCGTTGGATGATGTCGTCACCAATCTCTTTCGCCTTCTCGTCAGTTTCTGCAGTGATGATGTTGAACAGCGCGTAGGTGCCTACCTCTCGTCCTATGGCAGCCCCCTTTGCTTTGACACTGTCGCTTATATCTTTGAGTTTTTCGGGGTGCGCCATCACGAAATTCTGGTGCGCGTGCTGGGCGACGAATTCGACTCCCTTCGGTGACATACCTGCGCTGACGATCGGAATGTCCCGCCCGGGTGTGGGCAGGCAACTGCATTCCTCAAGATCGAAGAACTCACTCTTGTGGGTGCATTCCCCCGTGCGCCACAGTTCCTGCAGGATCTGAAGATACTCGGCAGCATATTCGTAGCGTCTCTCGTAATATTCATCACCGCGCCACAGCCCCATTTGCGTGTACTCAGGCTTGTTCCACCCGGTGACGATATTCAAGCCGCATCGGCCGCCACTCATGTCGTCCAGCGTCGCGATCATTCGGGCCACGTAAGCAGGATGCTGACTCAGCAGAGTGACGGTAGGAATAATGCCAATAGACTGGGTGTTTGCTGCCAGACCGGCCATGAGCGTGAAAGATTCCAGGCACGCGTCCCAATACCCCGTGTCCCCACCGAAGCCCTTGAACTTCATCATTGATAATACGAAGTCGAGGCCCTGTTTCTCGGCCTCCACCGTGATCTCCAAATTGTGCTGGTAGGTCGGCAGGTAGGGGGTGACCGCGTTGGAGATTATGTAGCCGTTACTACCGTTCGGCAGGAATACACCAAATTTCATGCTGACTCTCCGTCAATCAGTGGAGCGGTTTGCTATGTCCGTAACGCCGTCTCGCGAAGGCAAATGAGGCGTCCTCCAAAAGTCTACTCTAGGGTTACATTGCATACAATCCGAGTGTAGGATCAGAGTAATAACAGATAAGAAAGGGGTGATACGTGTTAACACGACGAGATCAACTCAAGTTGATGACAGGGGCGCTAACGCTGGCTAGCCCCATGATTGCGGCATGGACCTCAGCGTCCGAGGCAGATAGTTCCGGGGTCGAGGCAGCCTTTAACGAGATGGTTGGTGCGCTCAAGTCTGGGAATCTCGACGGCTTCTACGGTGCCATGCATCCGGCATTCACAATGATCGACGAAGACTCGCCTTTCCGCATGAGCAAAGCGGAGTTTCAGGACCACATCGGATTCCATGTCAGTGGCATTTGGGAGAGTTTTGAATGGAAGCCGTTGACGTTCGAGTCGCGAGAATTCGGTTCCAGCGGGACGATTACCGGTTTCGCAACCTTTAGGGGCAAGCCGAGGGACGCTGGCTTCCGGATCAGACATTTGATGTTTGCACAGACCTGGGCCAGAACGTCTGCTGGATGGGAACTGGTTCTGTGGCATCAGAGCCCTGTTGATGGCCATATCTTCGGCGTGTCACCCACTTGATCTAGGAGGTCCCCCAGTGTCAACGAACAGTGAGCAGTTAGAGGCCGCATTTTTGGCGGCGTTCAGCTTTGACGCCGAGGAAGGGCAGACGGCGTTCGAAAAATTTCTTGATGACAATGCGACGGTGATTGATGACGACCAGACCAATATTCTTGATAAAGCAGGCTGGCTGGATCACTTCGCTTTTCACAGTGCCAAGTTATGGGAGTCTGTCGAGATAGTTCATTACGACATCGAATCTCAGATCATTGGCGAGACCGGAGTCGTCACCTCAAATTACACAATCCGGGGAAAGCCTGTCGATGATGGCTTCAGGCTGAGACATGGCGTTTGTTCCGCGAGTTGCTATCTGTCGGGAGATGGTGAGTGGAAGGCGATGTCAGTCGTCCTTGGACCTATGATGAGTTACGTCCGTAACGCATCCTCAAGTTGAGCAACCGGAGGCTCTCAAAATGTCGATAGTAAAAGGTTACGTGCAGACCGACTTAGGCCAGATCCACTACAGAAAAAAAGAGGGCGAGGGACTGCCGATCGTTTGCTTCCACCAGACAGCGAGTTCCTCTGCGATGTTCGAGGCCTTTATGGCCGAGTTCGCTGGCTCAAACCCCATTATTGCCTTAGATACGCCTGGCTTCGGGGGTTCCTACGATCCAATAGATGAACCAACGATGGATCAATACGCGGATCAAATGGTTGATGCCATGCGCGGCTTGGACATCGGCAAGGCTCATTTATTCGGGCACCACACGGGCGCCAGTATCGCCGTAGAGATCGCCGCGCGTTACTCAGATCTGAGCGAATCCTTGACCATGATTGGTCCGGTGGTGATTACGCGCGAAGAGGCTGAAATGTTCAAGCAGGTTTACCCGAAGGATTTTTCTCTCAAGGCCGACGGCTCTCACATCATGAAGATGTGGGCGTATGTGGAGGAAATTGGCGGCAACCACTCCCTTGCGCTGCATCACCGCGAGTTTGTCGATACGGCGAGAGCATGGGAAGGGCACATAAAAATGTATTCCCAGATATGGGATCAAGATTTTATTGCGCTGTATCAGGCGGTGCAGTGTCCGATGCTGATCATGTGCTCAGAGAATGATGTGCTGTGGAGCATCTTTGAGCGCGCGCAGGAACTGAGGCCAGACGCGAGCGTGAAAGTTATTGCGGGATCCAATTTTCAGCTTGACGAAGCGCCGGGGGAGGTCGCCTCAGCGGTACACGCACTGATATCTGAGGGGTAAGCTCGGTCATTCCAATATCATGAACATAAAAACAGGAGGACGTTATGTCTGACAAGGCCATTACTTGGGGAAAAATAAAGGTATATGACATTCAGGATTCTGATCTTGATACCGCGGAGGACATGGAGTTTCCATTCCATCCGGGATCAAGATTCAGGGCGGTCAACACAGGCATTGACGAGCCATCGGTGCAGATCAATTACGAGGATTTTTTCCCGGGGCAAGATATCGCCTGGGTCCTGCCCCATGATGAGGTGCAATACGTCGTCTCAGGGACGGCCGAGATTGATTACTGGTTGCCGCCACTGATGCTGGAAAGTGGCACCGTCTCAGTGAAGCCCGGCAGCATCGTCTATTTACCACGTGCATCCAGAGTCGTATGGAGAGTGACCAGCGAGGAGCCCCTGAGACACCTTTGTGTGTGCTACCCCAACCCCGGTTACCCCGTTGCCACAGCGCCCAGCGTTGCCTGAGTAATGCCCAAGGCACACGTGATCAAGAACTTCGGCGGTCCTGAGGTTCTGGAATGGGGCGAGGTCGAGGTTGCTGATCCGGGGCCGGGCGAGGTCAGGCTGCGACAGCGGGCCGTTGGGATGAATATGATGGAGGTCGGCCTCCGCATGGGGGTATACCCCGGGCCGCCTTTACCCTTCATCCCCGGCGTGGAGGCCGCCGCTGAGGTCATCGCGTTGGGTGAGGGCGTCACAGATTTCAAAGTAGGCGACAGGGTCGGCTATGCAGGTCCACCGGTGGGAAGCTACGCGGAGGAGCGCAATTTCCCCGAGAGCAGGCTGTTCTCGCTCCCGGACGACATTACTGACGTGGTCGCTGCGGCGTCTATGGTGAAGGGAATCACGGCCGAGTGCCTTATGCGATTAACCTATGAGGTGGGGCCCCAAACCAAAGTGCTGATTCATGCTGCGGCGGGTGCCACGGGGGCTATGTGTGTTCAGCTGGCCAAGCATCTGGGCGCAGAAGTGTTTGGCACGGTAGGCTCTGCTGAGAAGGTCGAGTTTCTGAAAAGTCTGGGTTGCGATCACGTTATTCTGTATCGCGATCAAAACTTTGCAGACGCTGTGCTTGACCTAACTGAAGGCGAGGGGGTGGATCTGTGCCTCGATTCGGTGGGCGCTGAGACGTTTGAAGACTCGGTAAGGTGCACCCATATACTGGGAACCGTAGGTTTGTTCGGTGTTGCCAGCGGCCAGCCTGAGCCTGTGCATCTCATGTTGCAGGATCTTGAAACCGCCCGAAAATTCGTCAGGCCCTCTATCTATGCCTACACCAAAGCGACGGAGCAACTTCGGGCCTTGGCGCGCCAAACCTTCGAGGACATTAGCGCGGGTGTGCTGAAGCCCACGATTCATGCTCAGCTCCCTTTAAGCGAGGCGCCACAGCTGCACTCAATTATTGAATCCCGCGCCTCGATTGGCTCCTCAGTCATGCTCTGCGATTAGGAATCACTATGACGACGATACGAAAAGGCTACGTAGACTGCAGCGAGGGCCAGATTCACTACCGCGAAGCCGGCTCCCCTGAAAATCCAACAGTCTGTTTCCTCCATCAGACAGCTAGCACTGGCGCCATGTTTGAGAAGGTCTTAGCGATCTTGGGTGCCGACTACCATTGCTTTGCATTGGATACGCCAGGGTTCGGTCAATCGTTCCAGCCCGCAGCCATCCCAGATCTTCAATATCCCGCGAGATTATTGCTAGAGGCCATTGAGGCGCTGGGTGTCTCGGAATTTCACCTCTGTGGTCACCACACTGGGGGTTGTATCGCGGTAGAAATGCCGGCAATCACCCCGATTTCGATTAAGAGCCTCTCGATTATCGGCCCGGTGCTCGTTACAGAAGAGCAGCGTCAAGAATATATGAAGACGTTTGTGAAGCCTTTCGAAACCGAGGAGAGTGGTGAGTTTCTCATGACAGCCTGGAACTACCTCGCTTTAATCGGAGCGGCAGAGACCCTAGAACTAAGGGTTCGCGAGATGCATGATCACCTCATCGCCAATAAGACGATGCCGATGGCGTTTTCCGCGGTCTGGCGACAGGATTTCGAAGCTGTCTATCGAGGGCTGGAGACACCGTTATTGGTCATGTGTTCTGAAGACGATGTGTTGTGGCCGCTTTTTGAACGTGCGCTTGAAGTGAGACCTGATGCAGAATCTGCTGTGGTCAAGGGCGGAGACTTCCAGCCAGATAATGACCCTCAGTCGGTGGCAGAGGCGCTGGGTCGATTCATCAGTAAAATAGAAGGCTGACCCGCAGATCAGCCGGGTTGCTCGGTTATAGACTGGTGTCGACCGCGAAGCGAATAATGGGCGGCGCGTCCAGCATGGCTGCGAGCTTATCCATCACGCCACTCTCGGTGCGCCAGGCAAGGTATTTCTCATATTTGCTCTGATCTTCCCAGTGCTC
>WTHO01000198.1:13867-16510 GCA_011523115.1 Halieaceae bacterium
CTATTTATTGCATACAAAATGTGCATTGCATACAAAAAATACGGCAAAATGATCTGGACTACAAAAATAAGGGGTTATCGCCATGCTCAAACACGTTCTCTCAATCACCCTCTGTTTAATGTTGGTTTCACCGGCTTCATTAGCCGAGGACAAGCCCGCGTACCCCGTCGTGGACGGGAAATATGTCGTTATAGAGCGAATGCTGGTTAAGGCTGGTTATGAGCAATGGTTCGAGGATTACTGGCGAAACACGGTGTTGCCTGTGTTTGCTGAGATAGATGGTTTTGAGGGGGGGTATATGCTGGCAAATACTGCGCTGCCAACGGACCCCGCCGGCGAGACAGATTTTGGTGAAATTCTTCCCATGGGGCCGCCCTCAAAGGTATTTCTGGGGCACGGAGGCATTCATTTGAATGGTGTACAAACTGATACACAGATTAATTTCGATGCCATGCTTAAGGGAACCTATAACTACCAGGTGGTTCATTTCTGGCGCGATTCTGAGGCCCTGAAGGGGTTAGTGCCCGGCCTGGCAGCTGGCTGGCAGGCTGTTCATGGAGAGGGAGACCCTTGGGCCATCCTGACAGAAGACTATTTCCCTAACTTGGAGAACCACTGGGATATCGTCTACCGAGTGGTGCAGTAGAAACCGGACATCCAGTACATATCGATTAAAAGGAGAGCGTCATGCCCGAGCCCGTGATACCCCAGATACCAAAAGAGGATCTAGATCAGGACCTCAGGCAAGTCTTTGACACCGGTATTGAACGCACGGGAGACGCGACCATCATTGGCGTGATGGCACAGCAGCCTGATATTCTGCGATGGTATTTCAGTCAGTTTTATGACGGGCTGTTCTACAACGAGAATCCTGGTATGACGGTCGACGTTCGGACAAAAGAATTGCTGCGTCTTAAATTGTCCAAGCAACACGGCTGTCAATTTTGTAATCGTTTTAATACCGTTGATGCGATGGCCGCCGGTATTACGCAGGACACAGTCGATCACCTGATGGACAGTGGCAGCGACCACCACTCGCCTAAAGATCAGGCCGTGCTGCAGATGTGTGAAGAAATGATGCTTCAGAATCAGCAGGGCCATCTCAGCCAAGAAATATATTCTAAGCTGCGACAGCATTACGACGATGGTCAAATAGTAGAGATGGGGTTTATTGCGGCCATTCTGACGGGAGTGGCTAAGTGGATCTTCACCTTCGATATGGTAAACCGAGAGGAGACTTGCCCCTTCTAAACTGAGCCAGTTCTTGGATGCGGTCTTCTCTCGACTCTGCAGAAGTCAATGGGGTGAGGGTAGTCGACGCTACATGGCCCGCTGCCGACAGGACCTTAACTCACCAAGTCGCCTAGCACTGCGGGCTTTTCTGGGGAACTGCAGCGATCCAATGCGAGGTCGTAATCGGAGGGTAATTGCTGTCTTCCCAGCCGGTATTGCCGCGCAACGCTGGCGATATGGTGTCCGTGCATCTCCGCTGTCTGAAGGTCGCTGGATGGTGGCACATCGCTAAGGTCTTGATCGATATTGGCCTGGGCCATCACGCCGAGGTACCCCGCCATTCTGTTTAAATCGTCCTCGCTGCCTTGTGATGAGTAGTTGCCTCCAGTAATTCGAACTGGCACCCAGAGCATTCCCATCTGGGCAGCGTAAGTAGCCAGTTGTTGCAAGCAGCTTTGTTTGTCGCCACTTCGACCGGCTGATACGGTAAACCCACCCGATATTTTGTTGAGCCACAATCTCTGTAACCAGATATCCCCGGCAAGTTTTTCGATAAATTCTTTAAACTTTGCGGCCGGTCCGCCAATGTAAGTCGGGGTTCCAAAAATGATCGCGTCGGCTTCGCCCAGATCTTGCCAATGGTTGTCGACAGAATCAGTGTGAATCGTGATCACTTGCGTTTCGGGCACCTGACGCGCCCCTTGGGCCACTGCCTCGGCTATTTTCTCCGTAACGCCCTTGAATCCGCTGTAGTAAACAATTGCTACTTTTGTCATCGGGTTTGTACTGCTCCTTTAAAGGGCGACCGTAAGGCCACCGTCGACAATGATTGTTTGACCGGTCAGATACCCAGCTTGCTCTGACGCCAAAAACATCGCTACCCCGGCGATGTCCTCGGGCTTCCCGATCCGTCCCAGAGGGACAGAGGGCTCCATGGCCGCGAGCCCCTCCGGGCCAACGGAGTGCTCCTCACTCAGAGACTGCGCAGTCCTTATGAGCCCGGGAGCGATGCCATTTACGCGGATGCCATCGCTGGCCATATCAATAGCCAGGCCTTTCACGAGCCCCATTACGCCTGACTTGGCCGTCACGTAGGGAACATGGTCACCCCAGCCAACTGCAGCGCCCGCGATTGAAGATAAGCAAACAACGGAAGCTTGATCGCTGTTTACCAGCATGGGCCGGGCAGCCCGGACGACGTACATCATCCCGCGGAGGTCAACATTCATCGTGAGATTCCATTGCTCGTCGCTCAAATCGGCGAAGACCTGTTTATGGGCGATGCCGGCATTGTTGACGACACAGTCCAGACGGTTGTCCGTCGCTCCACCTATCTCGGTCATGGCTGAACTCACTGATGCTGGGTCAGTGACATCAAGGTGAATATATTGTGCCGAACCACCCGCTGAC
>WTHO01000223.1 GCA_011523115.1 Halieaceae bacterium
GTGCGCCCCATGACGCGAGACTGTTGACGAGCCCGAAACGACGCGCCATCGAGACGGGCGAGCCTTATGCCTTAAGTGTGCAAGCCGAACTAGTGATTGATGCCCGTTTCATTGAGCTGCCTTCCCCGGGCGACTTGGCTGCGCGGCGCCAATGGTTGGACGAGGTGCTTCAGGGGGAGTGGAGCGCTTTGCCGGAGCCTGTGCAAGAGTGGCGCCGTGAGATCGTCTCAGCGATCGAATCTTTTACCTCACCGACCGTGATTTTCACTCACTTCCTGGTGATCAATGCGGTGGCTGCTCACATCAGCGGCGAGGATCGTGTGGTGCAGTGCTTGCCTGCGAATGCCTCAGTGCATGAGTTGAGCACAGACGGCCGTGGCTGGCAGTGGCGCGCGCGCGGCGCGATGCTGAACAGCGTGGTGAATTAACTGCGCTTCAGTCGCATCAGGGATTCCTGAGCGGTCGAGGCCAACAACGTGCCGTCCTGAGCCCAGAGGAAACCGCGGCTGAACCCTCTACCGCCGCCAGCTCGCGGCGTGTCGCAGTCATAGAGTACCCACTCATCCATCTTGCCCGGATGATGGAACCAGATGGCATGGTCCAAACTGGCTGCCATAAAGTGCTTGATGGGGTTGGTGTACGGGTGCGGGGAAAACACCGTACTCAGTAGTGAGTAATCCGAGATCATCACCAGAGCGGCTTGATGCGCCGCGGTATCCTCGGGCAACGGCCCAACGGCACGAAACCAGGATCGCCCGATGGGGGGCTGGCTCTCGGCGAGGTACTCGGTCACGCGTTGCCGCTCTATTTGATAGAGGTCGATCAGATTAGGGTCCCCGGGTTTCGTGGTGAAGCCCCTGAATCCGGACAGGTCGTCCGCCTCAGTACGCGGCGCATCCAGCTCTGGCATATCGAAACAGTGCGAGACCCCATCCTCGTCCTGGTGATAACTGATCGACGTGTTGAAAATGGCCTCGCCGTTCTGCCGCGCGACGACGCGCCGCGTTGAGAATGACCGGCCATCGCGGATCGGGTCGACCTCGAAATCGATGGGCGTCGAAGGGTCCCCAGCGCGAAGAAAGTAGGCGTGCAGGCTGTGAGCGGTGAGCGCGCCAGCGACGGTCTCGTTGGCGGCCATCAGGCACTGTGCGACGACCTGACCACCAAAGATGCGTTGCTGCGGCATCAGACTGCCGCCGACAAAGGTGAAATCATTTGTTTGGCGCGGCGCGATCTGCGCCAGCACGTCGGTAAAACAGGTCACGGTGAGGTCCTTACTGCTGTGGCGCGGTAGTCGCCAGCCCCTGAAAGAAAACGGAAAAATAGTCAGCGGCGCTGAGGTCAATATTGTCTATGGGCTGCCAGTTGCCGAGGTCCATCGCGGCATTCAATGCGCCAGTCAGAAGCTGTATCACAATCCCTGCGGGTAGATCCCTGAATTCGCCGCAGTCGATGGCGTCGGTCACGGCCTTTTCCAGCGTGGCATGTACGGCCGCTAAGCGGGCTAGCAGTCGCTGCCTGACCGCTGGGGGCAGCGCGGTGATGGCGTTGAAATGGACCAGCGGTCCCTGATCTGAATTTTGCAGGGCAAAAATTTGTCGGCAGGCAATGTCGAGCTTACTGCCCGGTGTGACATCCAGCCGCTCGACGCCGGCGACAATCCCTTCGAGTTGATCGAGGGTGTAGTCGAAACACTGGGTCAGCAGTGCCTCTTTATTCGCAAAGTGGTAGTAGAAAGCGCCCTTTGATACTTGCAACTGCTCGGCGATTTCATCGAGGGACGTGCCGCTGAATCCTTTTTGATTGAAGCAGCGGGTGCCGGCCTTCAGGAACGCTTCCTGCTTGCGACGATTTTGTGTGTCGCGATCGAAAGCCTGCTCTTCCGCGGCTAGCGGTAGCGACGCGATATCGGTAGCCGAGACGTTGGATCCTGGTTTGGCCAGCAGTCCAAAAGTAAACAGATCGCGCAACACGCCGATCACCGAAGCCGCCTCTACTCGTGGCATTTCATAGAGCCAGTAGAAAGACCAATCCAGCGCGCCAATCATTGCCCGCATCGTCACTACGGCATTGCAGGGCCGGATCGTGCCCAGCGCGATACCTTGCTCCAGCAGGGCGATCAGACGCTTCGATAATCGCCGGTACTCGCCTTCAAGTGCTTCGCGATGTTCAACTTTTAATGAGGCGACTTCGAGCGGTGCCGCGTAAAAATTGCCCTCGCCATCGAGTGCGCTCAGTGTGGTGTTGAGTTGGCTTTCCAGAAAAGCCATTAGGCAGCTATGAGGCGCCTCGAATGCGGCCTCCGCCGCGTCAAGCTGGGCATGCGCTTGCCGCATGTTGGCGTCATAGCACTGGTAAATCAGGTCTTCTTTGGTTGCGACGTAATAGTAGAGGCTGGTTTTGGTGAGTCCAAGACGACCCGCGACGTCCGCCAGCGTTGTTGAGCGGGCACCCTTGGTATTAAACAGCTTCGCCGCACAGGACAACACGGCGGCGCGTTTGGTCTCCCGTTGCAAGCCGCGGCTGAAGGGGGAGCGATTCGTTGAAGTTGAGGTGGCCAAACGGTTTCTCTCTTTACGACTAACACGCCTGCTACACCGTCTAGCGGCCGTTATTCTCAAGGTTCGATTCTTTGAACTTTAAGTATTTTTACTGAACCTGTCCATGCCTCTGCCCCAGCGTGGCACGGGATTCGCTTGCGTTAGAAGCTGTAGCAGTCGCCTCGTAGCAGCATTCCCCCGCGCGGAGTTCATCGGCGAGAGCCGGAGATCCTGCCCTCTGGGCGCTATGGGGCGTCTATGCGACACTGCGCCCCTCACAGAGGATATGACCTAGGGCCACTGTCGTGACAGACACCATCTCCTTCATTCAAGAGCAGGGCGTTGCCACGTTGTGCTTCGACAACCCTGCGCGACGCAATGCGCTGGGCGCGGCAGAGCTCGATGCGATCGAAGCAGCACTGGCGTCTTTGTCGGATGCGACACGGGTGCTGATAATTACCTCCTCCGACGAGCGCATCTTCTGCGCGGGCGCAGACCTCAATCAAATCCTCGACGGGTCGTTGAGTGGTGATCGCTTCCAGACCGTCACGAATCAAATCGCGGCCCTGTCAATCCCGACGGTCGCAGTGCTCACCGGTAACGTCTTTGGCGGTGGCGCTGAGCTCGCGCTCAGCTGTGATTTTCGATTGGCGCGGGAAGGGATCAGTTTACGTATCCCGGCAGCAGCGATCGGGCTGTGCTACCCAGTGGAGGGTATTGAGCGGCTCACGCGCCGGCTGGGCCCTGCGCTGGCCCGGCGTGTGCTGGTGGCGGCCGAAACCTTCAGCGCTGACCAGTTGCTGGCCCTGCATCTTGTCGACGCTGTGCACCCCGCGGACACCCTGCAGCAGGCCGCTCGGTCCTATGCGGAGTCACTGTTGACGCTTGCGCCGATGGCAGTGGCAAACATGTTGGAGATTATCCGGCAGTTGGAGCGGGGTGATCTGGATCGTGAGCAGGCGAACCAGCTCGCCAAGGCCTGCTCGGATTCAGAGGATGTGCAGGAGGGGATCACCGCGCAGCGGGAAAAAAGGTCAGCTGTTTTTCGCAACCGGTGATCCGCATCGCGGTTCCCTGACTATGCTAGGGTTAACAAAGAGAGTTCTCCCCCAGTCGTTATGTCCATAGCCCAAGAAAAACTTGAACAGATTCGTGCTCAGGTGCAGACCCACCTTGATCGACGTCAGAGCACGCAGCTGACGGCGGCACGCAAAGAGGCGCTTGAAGCCACCATTCGCGGGCATCTCAAGGCTCATAACGCCGTCATTGTTGCGCACTACTACACCGCGTCAGAAATTCAGGCGTTGGCGGAAGCCACGGGTGGCTGTGTGTCGGACTCCCTAGAGATGGCGCGTTTTGGCAGGGATCACGAAGCGGACACGCTGATTGTAGCGGGCGTCAGGTTTATGGGTGAAACCGCCAAGATTTTGACGCCACAAAAGCGCGTCCTGATGCCGACCCTAGAAGCGACGTGTTCCCTCGATGAGGGATGCCCCATTGACGAGTTCTCGGCGTTTTGTGACGCGCATCCTGAGCGGGAGGTGGTGGTGTACGCCAATACCTCAGCGGCTGTCAAAGCTCGCGCCGATTGGGTGGTGACATCAAGCATTGCCCTGGAGGTCGCTGAGCACCTCGCGGCGCAGGATAAACCCATTATTTGGGCGCCCGACCGGCATCTCGGTGACTATGTGCAGCGTGAGACAGGAGCCGACGTATTACTCTGGGATGGCGCATGCATTGTTCATGAGGAGTTCAAAGCACGGGGCATTCGCGATTTAAAGCAGGTTCACCCAGAGGCGGCAGTACTGGTTCACCCCGAATCTCCCGCCAGTGTCATTGAGATGGCGGACTACGTTGGTTCAACTACCCAGATTATCCGGGCGGCATGTGAAC
>WTHO01000168.1 GCA_011523115.1 Halieaceae bacterium
TGCCATACCGGCCCTAAATCGTTTCCGGTTAAACCCCGATGCTAGGCCGGCAATGGCCAGATATCAAACTGCAAAAGGTGACAGTCTCAGTCACGCTGAAAACGCAAATACCTGAGGACGCACGGTGTGCGACCAGCGAAAAATGACTGTGATTAGGTGTCACCCGTCGCTAGACTGCGCTGTCTTGGTCGCGACCAACGCCAATCGACGTCTACGAAGCAACGCAGGACTCAAATGACGCTTACCCCCGCCCGGCAAGGCTGCCTGGACGCCCTACCGCTATTTATCCCGGCGCTACCGTTTGCCTTTGTCTTTGGCGTCGTCGTTGCCGAGGCCGGAATTCCGCAGTGGCTGGGCTGGTCCTCCTCGCCCATCATTTTTGGCGGCGCCATTCAGGTCACCCTCTTCACATTGATCGGCGAGGGTGCCTCGGTTGCGGCGGCAGTCAGCGCTGCCCTCATCGTCGGTGCCCGTCACATGCTGTACTCCGTCACGCTCGCACCCAAGTTTCAGAATCAACCGGGTTGGTTTCGGTGGATCGGGTCCTACGTGCTGATTGATCAGGTGTTTGTGCTCAGCCAAATCAAACCGATTGATGAACCCGTCGCGTTCCGGCGGTACTTTCTCTCGGCGGGTTTCACGTTCTGGGCACTGTGGATGACCTGTACTGCGCTAGGGGTCGTTTTGGGGCCTGCGATCCCGCCTGAATGGGGCGTCGAATTTGCTGCGCCCGTTCTGTTTATCAGCCTGATGATGGCCGCCAGTGACCGGAGAGATAAACTCGCCGCCGCCGGGCTGGCGATGATCATCACCTATCTGTCGGCTGGTCTGCCTAACCGTGTTGGCATCTTGATCGCAGTGATCTCGACCGTTGTAGTGATGATGCTGCTCAGGAAGCCAAGGTCATGATTGCGCTGGCGATTATTCTGACGGGTATTGGCTCATACACCCTGCGCGCATTTTTCATTTTTGCGCTATCGCGCTATACCTTTCCGCCGCTTCTCTCAAAGGCACTGGAATATGTCGCGCCCACCGTCATGGCAGCCTTGGTCATCTCCATGCTCACCACACCAGAGGGCGCATTGGACGCAGGCAGACCAGAAGCCGCAGGGCTAATCTGCGCGGCACTTGTCGCCAAGGTAACGGGCAACCACATCCTGTCTCTGACTGCGGGCATGGGGAGCTTCTGGTTACTGGGCTGGCTTCTCTGAAAAAGCCCGATCGCCCCAAGACAGCAGGCAGCGGGGCTGCGATGAACTACCCAACATCCCGGATCAGTGTTAAAAGAATTGCTCCGAGGCGTGTCTCGGGTTCAACAATACTCAAATTTCGGGGGTTTATTATGTTTCGTCTGACACTTCTAGCGACCGTCTTCTTCTGCATCAGTTCCATTGCGCGGGCTGAACTCTGGAAAGATTACGCCCTCAGTGACGAGGTCATTGAGCACACGGTGATCGCCGTTCAAGGCAACTACCTTGATGAGTATCTGGTGCGATTGGAGCGCACCTGGGTGCGCAGCATGGAAGTGCAGAAAGAGCTTGGCTACGTGAATGATTACACCATTCTCGTCTCAACGGCCGCTGACACACCCAATGTGTGGCTCAATGTTGAATACCCGAACATGGCGGCTTATCAGCCCAACGAGGAGAAGTGGAACAAGGTGAATGAAATCCTCGCCGAGCGATACGGCGATGACGAGGAAGAGCTGGATGCCATCGCCAAGGGGTATGAAGAAATCCGCAAGATGGTGGATCACCAGATCGTTCACAAAGTGACCTACCGGTAGGCGCTAGCACTCCTTTTTCACGACCTGGCCGGACGCCACGGTCAGGTGCACCCAACATGAAAGGGGCGCGCATCTCCGTTGGAGCCATCCTCCATGGGGCGATGTGCGCATGTCGCGAAAGCCGCTAACGAGAGCCCAATACTGTCTCACTATCCGCCCAAGGTTGCCGCTGCCGTTGTCATTGCCAACATGATCGGCACGGGCGTCTTTACCAGCCTAGGCTTTCAACTGGTTGATATCCAATCACCGCCGGTAATTTTATTGTTGTGGATCGTCGGCGGAATCTCCGCGTTGTGCGGCGCACTCAGCTATGCCGAGTTGGGCGCGGCGCTGCCAAGATCCGGAGGCGAATATCACGTTCTGAACGAGATCTATCATCCTTGTGCTGGTTTTATCTCGGGCTGGGTCTCCGCCACCGTTGGCTTCGCCGCGCCGACGGCTCTGGCCGCGCTGACCTTTGGAAGCTATCTCAATTCAAGTGGTGTAGCGATCGATCCGTCATGGCTTGCTACCGTAGCGATTGTCGCCCTGACGGCAGCTCACTGCAGTACCCATCGCCACAGCGGCGGCACCCAGACCGGCTTCACGATACTCAAGCTACTGCTCATCGTCGCGTTTTCTGTCGCGGCGTTGACACTCAGTCCGGCTGAACAGCAGGTTACTTTTAATTGGCGCGGCGAAGATGCGACGTTGTTGGCCAGTGGCGCTTTCGCGGTGTCACTCATCTATGTTAACTACGCCTACTCCGGCTGGAATGCGGCAACCTATATTAGTGGGGAACTGGCCGCCCCTCAGCGGAGTTTGCCCTGGGTGCTGGGTATCAGCACGGCCTTGGTGGCGGCGCTCTACTGCCTGCTCAACTTTGTCTTTCTGTCGGTGGCGCCCATTGATGCGATGGTCGGCAAGGTCGAAGTGGGAGTGATCGCCGCCAACTTCGCATTTGGCTCCTCCCTGGGCACCTTCATGGGCCTGCTGCTGGCATTGCTCTTGATCTCAACAGTCTCCGCCATGATTCTGGCCGGGCCGCGGGTGCTCCATCGCATTGGACAGGACTATCCCCGTTTTGCTGCGCTAGCCAGGGAAAATGCCGACGGTATTCCCGTTACCGCCATCGCGCTGCAATCTGCCACCGCATTAGTCTTTCTCTGGAGCGCCTCTTTTGAGCAGATTCTGATTTTCTCGGGGGCCACCATGGCGCTCAACACCTTCGCCACCGTGTTGGGCCTTTTTGTTCTCCGCTGGCGACGACCGGACATTGAGCGGCCCTTTAAAGTCTCGTTGTACCCCCTCACTCCGCTTGTATTTCTCATTATCACTGGCTGGACGCTGACTTATGTGGTGATACAGCGACCGATCGAGGCGCTGATCTCCGCAGCGGTTGTGGTGAGCGGCGGTGGCTTTTACCTCATAGTTCGCCCTCAGCCGCCATCGATTCCATAGCAAGCGCCCGAATGGAGTACACCTTGGCGGTCGTTGCATTTTCGCAACACCACAATTCATAAAAGCCTCGCAGAAGCGTTGCCTGATCGCTTTTTCTTTTTGTTAGTTTCTTGCAACCGGAGCTCCCCAGACTTCAGGGGAATCCGAGTCAATTCAAACCACCTGGGGAACAACAATGAAGACTTCAATACCCGCATGGCTTGGATCCATGCTTCTGGCAATTTTCATCGGCTCCGTCGCATCGGCAGATGATCACATGCTTAACGGCATCGATGTGCAACAGCCTTTCAACGTTCAGGCAAACTTATGCAAGCTGAACCCAGGCGTAACGCTGGACGACTACCATGCCTTGGTAGAGGACTACTTTGACTGGGCAGAGAATAATTCCGTCGACCCGGTCTTTGTCCGACAATTCCCGCTATTCTCTCATCAAAACCTTCGCAATCCGTGGCCTTATGACTTCGTAGAGCTTCTGGGAAGTGACTACGAGCGTTGGGGTAAGTCTTGGGATCTCTGGCTCACCTCTGAAGATGGCATGGCGCTTAATAAACGGTGGCAATCACTTGCGATGTGCCATGTAAAGCAAGCGCATGGGCAGATGCTTTATACCGATACCGAGGCGATGGAAAGCGACGACGAACGCTATGTCGCTTGGAATTGGTGCACACCAAAAGTCGGGTTTGAGCAGCTGTCACAAAAGCACGCCGAGTACGTGGCCCAAATCAGCGAAGATCCAAATGGCATGATTGGTTGGGGTGTGATGTTTCCGCACACGGGGGGCGCTGATCTACCTGGCGACTTCGCTCACCTCGCCATATACCCCGATGTGGAGTCCTTTATGAAGAGGCGCAGCATGGAAGCCAAAGGTGGCTGGCGAGGCCTACGCGAGTACTACCAGAACTACGCCGACTGTACTGGAGAGCAACTTAATATCGAAACAGTGCTTCACCGCCCGTGAACCGGCTCGCCTGACACAAAAAGCGGTGAGACGCAAAGCCGCTTATCTGTGTGGCATCAGAAGCACCCATACAAACTAAAAGACAGGAGAACCATCGTGAGAAATATACCCCTCATCTCTGCCGTGTGTTTGGCAACATCAACGCTGACGTTCGCTGACAACCACGCTGACGACATGCCACAATGGGGTGCCGGTGCGCCCCTAGAGATTTACGGCTGTAAGTTTAAAGACGGT
>WTHO01000239.1:0-4719 GCA_011523115.1 Halieaceae bacterium
CGTAGACACGTTGAATACGGCTCAAATAACAACGTGGTGATTGTAACGCGCCGCAAGTACGAGAGCACCTGCCAGTGGCGTGTCATAAGCTTAAGTGACGATGCTGTAACCAGGGTGCCAGGGTCCCCGTCGCGGGCCCGCCAGCATTGCGGGTCCCATGACTGGAGGGTATGCGAGTGAACCGATATACTCCGCGCCTCGTCCACAGCGGTGCCATTGCAAAGCCCTTTTTTTGGAGACCGCCTTGCTAGCGCTGTGATCACCGAAGCCTCGCCCCGTGCGACGGCAGGGCAGGAACAACGTGTCAGTAGATTTGGTATTTCAGTTTCTCGGGGAGCAGTGGCTACTTGTGATGGCCCTGGTTGCCACCTTGACCATGCTGGTTCTCCATGAGGGCCGCAAGGCTGGCCCCGCACTATCCATCAATGAGGCGGTACAGCTTATCAACGTGGAGGGTGGCGTATTTTTGGATATCCGGGATGCGGGTGATTTCGCACGCGGGCACATCACTGACGCATTACACATTCCCGCGGCCTCTCTTGCCGATCGTTATGCCGAGTTGGAAAAGTTTCGCGATAAGCCCATCGTGGTCGTCTGTAAAATGGGCCAGTCCGCCGGGCCTGCTACCAAGACGCTGCGCGCGCAGGGTTTCGATCGGGCGCAAAAACTGTCTGGCGGCATGATGGAGTGGGATGCGCAAAAACTGCCAGTGGTGACTGAATGAGTGAGGTGATGATCTACACCACCCGTTGGTGCCCTTTCTGCATTCGGGCAAAGGCTTTGCTGGATCAAAAAGGCATTGAATATCAGGAAATCCCGGTGGATGGTGATCCCGCTACTCGGCAGCAGATGGCGGAGCGGGCCGGACAGACATCGGTCCCACAGATTTGGATTGGTGAACAACACATTGGCGGATGTGACCAGCTGTATGGTCTCGAGCGTTCAGGCGGCCTTGATCCGCTGCTCGCTTGAGTCAGTCGCCCGCCTTGATTTGATAGAGAAGGAGAGCCTCCATGGCTGAAGAAGAGACGGCAGCTGCGCAAGAAGCACAGCAGCAACAGTTTGTGACACAGCGTATCTACACTAAGGACATGTCGTTTGAGTCGCCGATGACGCCAAATGTTTTTCGGCAGGAATGGAAACCCGCCGTGAACGTCGATCTCAATAACAAGTCGACCCGAGTGGATGACCAGGGTAATCATGAGGTCGTCCTGACACTGACGATCACCGCCACGCTGGAA
Organism: Halieaceae bacterium; assembly: GCA_011523115.1. GTDB lineage: Bacteria > Pseudomonadota > Gammaproteobacteria > Pseudomonadales > Halieaceae > Luminiphilus. The sequence continues at coordinate 1,242 of WTHO01000239.1, forward strand.
GAACAGACGGCGTTCTTGGTAGAAGTCCAGCAGGCGGGAATTTTCTTTGTATCCGGGCTCGAAGAGGACGCGATGCGGCAGCTTCTGGCTACTGTGGCGCCAACGATTCTTTTCCCTTATGCGCGTGAGGCCATCGATAATCTGGTGGTGAAGGGAGGCTTTCCTGCGCTAATGATCGCACCGGTCAATTTTGATGCCCTGTTCCGTCAGGCCGTTGCGCAGCAGGCGGCCGAGGCGGGTGAGGGAGGTCAGATCGCTCCCGAAGCCTCCACGCACTGAGCCAGGCTGAGTTTTCCTCAGGCGGCAGGTAGATCGAGATCCTTGAGCTTTCGGGTGAGGGTGTTTCTCCCCCACCCGAGAAGCTCAGCCGCTTCAGCTTTGCGACCACCCGTGTGTCGCAATGCAGCTTCAATCATTATCGATTCGAATAGCGGTAGCGCTTGCCGCAAAACGTTAGATTGACCCTCCGACAGCTGACGGTTAGCCCAGCCTGCCAGTTGCTCGTGCCAGGTCTCTGGACGATCCCCGGTGCTTTCACTCTGGTCAGTCAGCAGTTCCGGCGGCAGGTCTGACAACAGCACTTCGCGGCCTGCGGCCATGACGGTCAGCCACCGGCAGGTGTTTTCGAGTTGCCTCACGTTGCCGGGCCAGGGTAGCTGGGTCAGCAAAGCAAGTGCGTCTTCTGATAGCGTCTTTGCCTCAACATCCAGTTCGTTCCCGGCGGCCGCTAGAAAATGCGTCAGCAACTGCGGGATATCCTCCCGTCGCTCGGCAAGTTTTGGCACGTGAATGCGAATCACATTGAGGCGATGAAACAAATCTTCACGGAACTCGCCAGATTCGACCAAGGTCTCGAGTTTCTGGTGTGTGGCCGCGATAATGCGGACGTCTGCTTTGATGGAGTCCACTCCGCCAACCCGGAAGAATTCCCCATCCTGTAAAACGCGGAGCAGTCGTGTTTGTGTCGCAGCAGGCATGTCGCCAATCTCATCCAGAAACAAGGTGCCGCCGCGGGCCTGCTCGAAACGCCCCTCGCGTCGGGTGTTGGCTCCGGTGAAGGCACCCTTCTCGTGACCAAAAAGCTCTGACTCCATGAGCTCCTGAGGAATGGCGGCCATATTCAGCGCGACAAAGGCATTGTTTGCACGTGGGCTATGCCGGTGTAAGGCGCGAGCCACCAACTCCTTGCCGGTACCTGACTCACCATTGATCAGGACGGTGATGTGGCTTTGCGCGAGCCGGCCAATCGCTCTGAATACCTCCTGCATGGCGGGAGCATTACCGATAATGTCTGTGGTTCGCTCAATGCGCGTTTCCGCGCTCGCTGCGGCAATCTGTATGCGTTGGGATTGGGCGCGTTGAACGGTTGCCACCATCTCATCAATGTCAAAAGGTTTGGGGAGGTATTCGAACGCGCCTTCTTCGTAGGCGCTGACGGCGCTATCGAGGTCAGAGTGGGCCGTCGTGATGATGACGGGCAAGTTGGGCTGTTGAGCTTTTATTTGGGAGAGCAACACAATGCCATCCATACCGGGCATGCGAATATCGCTCACGATGACCATGGGCTCTTCCTGTTCGAGGGCATCGATGACCTCTGTGCCTGATTCAAAAGCACGGCAGTCCATGCCAGCGCGTGTCAGCGCCTTCTCCATGACCCAGCGGATTGAGCTGTCGTCGTCGACAATCCAAACTTGTTCGGTTACGGGCATCTCAGATCTCCATGGGTAACAGCAGAGTGAAGCAGGTGTTGCCCGGCTCACTCTGCACTTGTATTAACCCGCCATGCTGATTGGCAATACGCTGCGCAATCGATAAGCCCAGCCCGGTTCCCTTGGCATTACCGGTGACCATTGGCAAAAAAAGCCGGGGCAGCAGTTCTTCGGATACGCCAGGCCCGTCGTCGATGACCTGCAGCGCGCAAACCAACTTGTAGCGACTACCGCCAACGGTAAATTGTCGTAGCACCCGGGTTCTGAGTGAAATTTGGCCTCCCTCACCGCAGGCTTGCCAAGCGTTGCGCACCAGATTCAGCACGGCTTGGGTCAGTTGCCCTCCATCTGCTGAAAACTCTGGCAGGCTCGGGTCATAGTCTCGCTCAATCTCCAGACCTCCCTTGGCTTCAGCCTCGATGAGCTGGCGGACGTGCTCGGTGATTTCATGGATATTGGTGGGCTCTGATTCCATTCGCTCTCTTGGGCCCATCATCCGGTCCACCAACGTATGCAGTCGATCCACCTCAGAAATGATGATGTCGGTGTACTCCTGTAGATCGGGGTTACCGAGTTCACCTGCGAGGAGCTGCGCTGCGCCGCGGATGCCGCCGAGCGGGTTTTTGACCTCGTGGGCCACTCCTTTCATGATTTCTTTCAGCGTTGCCTGCGCTTGCCACTCACTCTCGTCGCGACTGATCGCTTGCAGGCGATCAACCATGTTGAGCTCTACCAGTAAGCAGCCGCTTTTCAACTTTCCCGCAATCGGGCTCAGTGTGATGTCTACGGTGCGTTCCTGTCCGGTTCGTGTCGTCAGTGGGATAGCCCGTCTCACCATGGGGTAGTTCTCGGCTATGGCCTGATGCAACAGTGGGTACCATTCATTGGACTCATCGAGTAGCTCCTCCAGCGCGCTACCCAGGGCCCGGCTGGCTGAGACTTCCAGCAGGTTCTCTGCCGACAGGTTCAGCGCCTGAATATGAAGATCGGCATCAAGTAACACGACCCCGGTCGCGAGGAACTCAAGATAATGTTCAGTGGCAAGGTCGGTGATGTGTTCGGCGGCCATCATCTCACCTATTCACCGAGGGTCGCATGACATAAACCGTGTGTTCAGTGGATTGGCTCTGCGCAGCTCCCGTTTTACTAACGCGCACCACCTGCAACCGGTGAGCCCCACGAAAAACGTTGGTAAGTTGCCATCGAGGGAATGACTGTGGGGCGCTGACTGCCTCGCCATCGAGCAAGAGGATGAGCTGTTCCTCATTGTCGAGACCAGGGGAGACCTCTGCCTCGACCATAAAGTCACCCGGGCCCATCGGTATGGTGGATTCATCTGCCGGAGAAACGATCCGGGTGACGTAGGATGCTTCAGCATCAGGTTGATCTGTCTTGACAGCGTTTTCAGGTGCTGTCGCCACAGCGGGGGTGGTATTCGTGCCAAGGATAGAATGCGGCTCGACGATGGCATCAGCGTCATTCGGGGGGGTGTCCGTAAACGTGACGTTGCCTTCTTCATCGACCACCTTGTAGATTGTCTCTGCTGCGGCCACATGTCCCTCACAAAGCGTCGCCAGCAATCCGGCCGTCAACAAAAACCGGGCGTAACGGGCGCGCGAGGCGGTGCCAAAGTCGCGTTTTAGTGCCCCGGCCGGCTCGCGTCGAACCGACTGTGACCGGTCATCAAAAGCCAGAATGTCGGATGTATTTGAGGTCACTTTCCCTGAATGCCGCTAAATGCTGTGGACGAGAGGTGGACGAACGATCGA
>WTHO01000239.1:4819-7852 GCA_011523115.1 Halieaceae bacterium
GCGCATCGCCCGACGTACGAGGGCCAGAAGCCAGCGATATGCTGGCTTTAGCGGGGGAAAAAAGCCCCAGCGCCCTCATACTGAGTAGTACATATCGAACTCGACCGGGTGAGTCGTCATATTCAACCGCTCGACTTCTTCACGCTTGAGTTCAATATAGGCATCGATCATGTCATCGCTGAACACCCCACCAGCAGTGAGGAAGTCCCGGTCACCGTCCAGTGCGTCGAGCGCCATTTCCAGACTCGATGCGACCGTGGGAATGTCTGCTGCCTCCTCAGGCGGCAGGTCGTAGAGGTCTTTGTCCGCCGAATCACCGGGGTGGATTTTGTTTTGGATCCCATCGATGCCGGCCATCAACATGGCCGCGAAGGCCAGATAGGGATTGGCGGTGGGGTCCGGGAACCGCACTTCGATCCGCTTACCCTTCGGTGACGGCTCGTAGGGAATTCGAATAGATGCCGATCGGTTTCGAGCTGAGTAGGCCAACATAACGGGTGCTTCGAAGCCGGGCACCAAGCGTTTGTAGCTGTTGGTTGAGGCATTGGTAAACGCGTTGAGGGCGCGCGCGTGCTTGATAATGCCGCCAATGTAATAAAGGGCAGTGTCTGAAAGCCCGGCATAACCGTCGCCGGCAAAGGTATTCTCCCCGTCCTTGGCGATTGATTGGTGGCAGTGCATACCGGAACCGTTGTCGCCTACCAGCGGCTTGGGCATAAACGTTGCGGTCTTCCCGTAAGCGTGGGCAACGTTCAGGACGCAGTATTTAAGGATCTGCACCTCGTCTGCTTTGGCAACGAGCGTGTTGAATCGAACGCCAATTTCGCACTGCCCCGCGGTGCCGACCTCGTGGTGATGAACCTCGACATCAAGCCCCATTTGCTCCATCGCCGCGCACATGGCAGCGCGGATATCGTGGAGAGAATCGACGGGTGGAACAGGAAAATAGCCGCCCTTAACGCGCGGTCTGTGGCCGGTGTTGCCGTCTTCAAAGTCGAGGTTAGAGGACCAGGCCGCCTCTTCAGCATTGATCTCGTAGCTAGCGCCGCTCATGTCGGCACTCCACTTCACGTCCTCGAAGACAAAAAACTCGGGTTCCGGGCCGAAAAAGGCGGTATCACCCAGCCCCGTGGAGGCGAGAAAAGCTTCCGCCCGTTTGGCAATGCTGCGCGGGTCACGGTCATAGCCCTGCATCGTGGCGGGTTCGACAATGTCACACCGCAGGATGACCGTTGGATCGTCAGTGAAGGGGTCCAAGAGTGCGGTGCTGTCGTCTGGCATCAGGATCATGTCAGACTCATTGATACCCTTCCAGCCGGAGATCGAGGAGCCGTCGAACATTTTGCCCCCCTCGAAGAAGTCCTCATCCACAGCGCCTGCCGGGATCGAGACGTGCTGCTCCTTGCCCTTCGTGTCGGTGAACCGGAGATCCACCCATCGGACATCATTGGTGTTAATTAAATCGAGCGTTCGCTCTGACATGTTGTGCTCCTTTCGCGAGGCATACCCGGGTTTTGCTGGGTATCAAGTTCGATGGAGTGCAAGCCTGCACTCAAAGTGAGTGATTTCGGTGCAAGTGTTGTGCCAACTTGCAGTCGGTGTCGCTTGGCTGCCAATGCCCCGAACTATCCGCGTAAAGTGGCGAGATAGAGCGATCAAAGCGGGGTCGTTGGCGTGCGCAAGCCGAGCGAGTCTACACCTTTTTGTTCCACTTTGGTGCGTTTTGGCGGCTTTGTGCACAATAGCGGTGCGCCACAAAATGCCCCCAAAATAAATCGCCGATTTATCAATGGCTTACTGTGGTCTATCTGTGGCATGGATTTTGCTCCACACCTTTCGCGTGTTTTGGCGGGCCTCGGCGTATGGCTAAGACATCGGCATATTACACATCGACACATTAACCAACGGCACATTGACGAGTCTGAAAACTATCGATTACGCGTCCTGCCGCGCTGTCTGGAGAACCTGGAAACAATGAAAGCTAAACTTGAATACATCTGGCTTGACGGCTATCAGCCCACTCAGAGCCTTCGCAGCAAAACCCAAGTGCGGGACAACTTTGGCGGCACGCTCGAGGAATGCCCCATGTGGTCCTTTGACGGTAGCTCCACAGAGCAAGCTGATGGCAGCAGTTCAGACTGTCTGTTGAAGCCGGTGGCGATCTTCCCGGATCCGGGCCGCAAGGATGCCTTCCTCGTGATGACCGAGGTCCTCAATGCTGACGGTACGCCTCATGTTTCCAACGGTAGAGCCACGATCGACGATGATGACGACGATTTTTGGTTTGGATTCGAGCAAGAGTACTTTTTGTGGGATGTGGACACTCAGCTGCCCCCGGGTTTCCCGGTCAATGGTTATCCCGGCCCGCAAGGCCCTTACTACTGCTCAGTAGGCGCTGCAAATGCCTTTGGGCGTGATTGTGTTGAAGAGCACTTCGACCTGTGCCTCGCCGCAGGGATCAACGTGGAGGGAATCAACGCTGAGGTGGCTGCCGGGCAGTGGGAGTTTCAGGTATTTGCCAAGGGTGCCAAGAGAGCAGGCGACGAAACTTGGATCGCAAGGTATCTGTTGGAGCGCACTGGCGAGAAGTACGGTTTTTCAATTAACTGGCATCCGAAGCCCTTCGGCAAGCTCGACTGGAACGGGTCAGGCATGCACGCGAATTTTTCAAACGAGGTGATGAGAACGGCTGGCGAAGAAGCTGTTTTCACGAAAATCTGCGAAGAATTCGGTAAAAACATTGAGCGCCACATCAGTGTGTATGGTGCCGATAATGATCAAAGGCTAACCGGCGATCACGAGACACAGTCCATCGATCAGTTTAGTTACGGGATTTCAGACAGAGGGGCGTCGATCCGGATTCCTGTGTCTACGCATACAGACGGCTGGGTAGGACGACTGGAGGACCGAAGAACCGCCTCTAACGCTGATCCTTACAAAGTCGCCGCAGCGATCGTTAAGACGACCAAAGAGGCGCTGGCCTGAAGACTGTTCTGACTGTGAGGGTCAGACCTTGATGGGTAGGCCCTGATG
>WTHO01000239.1:7952-10005 GCA_011523115.1 Halieaceae bacterium
GCGGGAAATGCAGCGCAATGTTGCCGGTTTCGCAGTGCCGGATTGAACCGATTCCATAGCGCTGGTGTACACTCCGCGCGCCCTCACGCACACAATCTGGCCAGGAACCGAATTCATCATGAAAGCGCTTCGCAACATTGCCATCATTGCTCACGTCGACCACGGCAAGACCACCTTGGTGGACTGCTTGCTGCAGCAATCCGGCACACTCGACAGAAAGAACGCAGACGCCGAGCGGATCATGGATTCAAATGATCAGGAGCGCGAGCGCGGCATTACCATCCTCGCCAAGAACACGGCGATAAATTGGAATGACTACCGCATTAACATCGTCGATACGCCCGGCCACGCTGATTTTGGTGGAGAGGTAGAGCGGGTGCTGTCCATGGTGGATTCGGTGCTGTTGTTGGTCGATGCCGTGGATGGCCCGATGCCCCAGACGCGTTTTGTCACGGCAAAAGCCTTCGAGCGGGGTCTCAACCCCATCGTTGTCGTCAACAAGGTCGACCGCCCGGGTGCCCGCCCTGATTGGGTGGTTGATCAAGTCTTTGATCTTTTCGACACGCTGGGTGCGACGGAGGAGCAGTTGGACTTCCCCGTCATTTATGCCTCGGCGCTCAACGGTATCGCGGGTGAGGACTACGACGATATGGCAGAGGACATGTCGCCGCTATTTCGCGCCATCGTCGACAAGGTCGCGCCGCCCGAGGTGAATGCAGACGGGTCATTGCAGCTGCAGATTTCAGCGCTTGATTACAACAGTTACGTTGGCGTAATAGGTGTTGGCCGAATTACCCGCGGTGTTCTGACACCCAATACGGCGGTCACCATCGTTGACAGAGATGGTGATCAGCGCACCGGCAAAGTCCTGCAGGTCATGGGTTATCTGGGGTTGGAGCGCGTTGAGGCCGATCGCGCTGAAGCGGGTGATATTGTCTGCGTTACGGGCATCGATGCGCTCAACATCTCCGATACGCTCTGTGATCCCGCCCACCCTGAGGCACTGCCAGCGCTGAGCGTCGATGAGCCCACGGTAAGCATGACATTTCAGGTCAATGATTCGCCCTTCGCAGGTCGTGAAGGAAAGTACGTGACGTCGCGCAATATCAAGGAGCGTCTCGATCGTGAGCTCATACACAACGTGGCACTGCGGGTCGAGCAGGGCGATAGCCCCGACAAATTTAAAGTTTCTGGTCGTGGGGAGTTGCACCTCTCGGTCCTCATCGAAAATATGCGTCGCGAGGGTTTTGAACTGGGTGTGTCACGGCCCGAAGTGATTCAAAAAGTGATCGACGGCCAATTATCCGAGCCATACGAAATGCTGGTAATTGACTGCGAGGAATCCCACCAGGGCGGCGTCATGGAAGAGCTTGGCTTGAGGCGCGCGGACCTTCAGAACCTGATTACCGACGGTGCGGGTCGGGTCCGGCTGGAATTCATTGTGCCCGCGAGAGGGCTCATTGGCTTTCGCTCACAGTTCCTCACCTTGACCTCGGGCTCGGGGATCATGACTCATGTCTTCGATCACTATGGGCCAGTTGCCAAATCGGAGCTGGGAGCCCGCAATAACGGGGTGCTGGTATCGATGATATCTGGCAAGACATTGGCATACGCGCTGTTTAGCCTTCAGGAACGCGGTCGGCTGTTTATTGAGCCCAACGTCGATGTCTATGAGGGCCAGATCATGGGGCTGCATAGCCGCGGCAACGATCTGGTGGTGAACCCCACCAAGGGCAAGCAACTGACAAATGTGAGAGCATCCGGTAGTGACGAGGCCGTCATCCTGACGCCCCCGGTGTTACACAGTCTTGAGCAGGCACTGGAGTTCATCGATGAGGATGAATTGGTAGAAGTCACTCCCGAGAGCATTCGCTTGCGCAAGAAACTGCTACTGGAGCACGAGCGCAAGCGCGCATCTCGCCAGGCAGCCTGAATCTCACTCCAGCCCCGGGGTCAGATCAAGCGTTTTAAATACGGGGTCTGTAAATCCGAAGGTCGTACCTGCACGGTGAATTTGTGGGAGCCCTCAGCTTTGTTTAGGAGCCCTCAGCTT
>WTHO01000239.1:10105-16401 GCA_011523115.1 Halieaceae bacterium
TACCTGCACGGTGAATTTGTGGGAGCCCTCAGCTTTGTTTAGGAGCCCTCAGCTTGTCTGTATTGAGAGCCCTCAGCGCTCCCTGAGCATTTCTATGTGGGGAATATTGTCCTCGAGGTAGGGAGCCCCGGTGGCCGTAAAGCCCAGCGATTCATAAAACGGCTGCAGATAGGTTTGTGCGCTGAGCCTGATAGCCGGCCACCGGCCGTCACAGAATATCAGTGCCAACGTCATGAGTTCGCGTGCGAGACCGCGTCGCCGAAACTCCGCATGCACTGCCACCCGTCCGATAGAACATTCCTTATAGGATAGCCCCGGTGGTAGCACGCGAAGCGTCCCTATGAGCTGACTGTCGTATGAAAGTTCCAGATGCCAGCTGTCCGTATCCTTCTGGTCGACCTCTTGATAGGGGCACTCCTGCTCCACCACAAAAATCGCGGTACGCAGGTTCAGAACCCGGTGCCACTCGGGCCCACTGAACAAGGCAAAGTGCCGCCAGCGCCAGGAAAGCTGGTCTCGATAGTTATCGGGGATCGATGCCATATCGACTGTCCTTACCATTGCGCCGCTTGGCGCAGCCTGTCGTGGTGTTACTGTGCCGGGGTGCGTTAGGATACCGCGGTTGAAGGGCAGGGCGATGACGCCTGCCCTGTCGTTTCGAGAGAGTTTTTCATTGCCATGACAGACATGATGCAGCCCTCCGTCGATGTTGAGCAGCTGTCGCTGCGCGATTACGCCGAAAAAGCCTACCTCGACTACTCCATGTACGTCATTTTAGACCGGGCACTGCCGCATATCGGTGATGGCCTAAAGCCAGTGCAGCGACGCATCGTTTACGCGATGAGCGAGCTGGGGCTTAAGGCATCCGCCAAATATAAGAAATCCGCGCGCACGGTTGGTGACGTTATTGGCAAGTTCCACCCTCACGGTGACAGCGCCGCCTACGAAGCGATGGTGCTGATGGCGCAGGAATTTTCTTATCGCTATCCGCTGATTGATGGACAGGGGAACTGGGGGTCTCCAGACGATCCCAAGTCTTTCGCCGCCATGCGTTACACCGAATCCCGATTGACGGCGTATGCAGAGGTCCTGCTGGCGGAGCTCGGGCAGGGCACCGTGGATTGGCAGCCCAACTTCGATGGAACGCTCGAGGAACCCACGGTGCTGCCCGCGCAAGTGCCGAATCTTCTGCTGAACGGCACCACGGGTATTGCGGTCGGGATGGCTACAGACATCCCGCCCCATAACCTGACTGAAGTGGTGGCTGCGACAATCCACCTGCTGGATTCACCCAAGGCCACGGTGGCCGATCTCTGCCAGCACATTAAAGGCCCGGATTTTCCCACAGAGGCTGAAATCATCACGCCTGCGGAGGAATTACGGACGCTTTATGAGACCGGTCGCGGGGCGTTGCGAGTGCGCGCTGCCTATACCGTGGAGGATGGAGCGGTGGTCATCCATGCGTTGCCTTACCAGGTGTCGGGGGCCAAAGTGCTGGAGCAGATTGCCGCGCAGATGCAAGCACGCAAACTACCGATGGTGTCTGACTTGCGCGATGAGTCAGATCACGAGCACCCCACGCGATTGGTGTTGGTGCCTCGCTCCAATCGCGTTGATCTCGACAGTGTGATGAGCCACCTCTTTGCGACCACCGATCTTGAGCGCACTTACCGGGTGAATCTCAATGTGATTGGTGTTGATGGTCGCCCCGCTGTGAAGTCGCTGGTCACGATCCTCAAGGAGTGGCTCGCGTTTCGTAAGGCAACCGTCAAGCGGCGGCTAGAGTATCGACTCGAGCGTGTCGAGCGACGAATCCACATCCTTGAGGGTTATCTGGTCGCCTTCCTCAATATCGATGAGGTGATTCGTATTATCCGCGAGGAGGATGAGCCCAAGCCGGTGCTCATGAAGACCTTCAAGATCAGCGATATTCAGGCCGAAGCGATTCTGGACCTCAAGCTTCGCAATCTGGCAAAGCTGGAAGAGATGAAGATTCGCGGCGAGCAGGATGAGCTGTCTGAGGAGCGGGATGCCCTCAAGAAAACGCTGGGCAGCGACGCTCGATTGAAGACATTGATCAAGCGTGAGTTGAAGGCGGTGGTAGATACCCACGGTGATGCTCGGCGGGCGCCGCTTGCTGAGCGTGAGGAGGCAAAGGCCTTCAGCGAGTTGGAGTTGACCACGGCTGACCCACTGACGATTGTGTTGTCCGATAAAGGCTGGATACGGGCTGCCAAGGGCCACGAGATCGACCCCGAATCACTCAGCTACAAATCAGGTGATGGCTTTCGTTTTGCCGCAAGGGGCAAATCCAATTTACCCACTGTTGTGCTGGACTCGACCGGTAGGGCCTACACATTGCCCACCCACCAGCTCCCCTCGGCGCGGGGCCAGGGTGAGCCGCTGACGGGGCGCATCAATCCGCCTTCGGGCGCGACTTTTCAGGGGCTGTTGACCGGAGCAGAGGATGATCGTTTTTTATTGGCCAGTGATGCGGGCTACGGGTTTGTCGTTCAGTTCGGTCAGCTTCAGGCCAAGAACAAAGCCGGCAAAGCGGTACTGACCCTGCCAAAGAACGCGCGGGTTTTATCGCCAGCCGCGATTGCAGCCGGGGGGCAGGACCCTCTGGTTGTCGTGGCAACCAACGAGGGGCGTATGCTGGTTTTCCCACTGGCTGACCTGCCCGAATTGGCACGGGGCAAGGGTAACAAGCTGATTGGTATTCCCTCGGCCAGAGCCGCCGCCCGAGAAGAGTTTGTCGCCGGCCTTTGCGTGGTAGCCGAGGGCGATACGCTGCAGGTCACCTCCGGCGGGCACTACCGCAATTTCAAGTGGTCGGAGCTCGAACATTTTCGTGGCGAGCGTGGGCGTCGTGGCAGCAAGTTGCCAAAGGGCTACCAGAGGGTGACTCGGCTACAGGTTGTCACTGACTGAAGGTTCAGAACGGCAGTAGCCCCTGGGGTGTGTCGTCGTCTGGGGATGTCACGATGCGTCTCAGGTTCTGCAACTGCCGCTCGAGTAAGTCGAGGTGTTTGCCGCTGATACCGCCCAGAGCCATCCATCGCTCATCAATGACATCGATACCGACCCGCGCCGTCAGGCCGCGGTCCTCTGCCGCGTGGGATGACAGCAGGATACCCTCTACCTCTTGGCTGGCGAGCTCCAATAGCTCATCGAGCGTGGCCTGAATGTAAAGCCCTGGATAGATGTCCTGATCGTCGCCACGACCGAGTTCGCTCAGCCCGATCGCCATCCCGGGTAAAAATCGCAGCCGGTCATGTTTTTCAGCCAGTTCGCAGCAACGCGATAACAGCCAGGCACAGCTGGCGGCGCGTAACACAGGAGAGCCAGCGGCATGTGTACCGGAGAAGTAAACCGCGAGCCCAAACTGGCGGATCACGCTTAACTCACCCCCATAAAACCCGGCGCTGCCAAATGCCATACGATGCAGCTTGGCCACGTAGGTTTGCAGGCGCGACTCGTCTAGCGTATCGAGGTAGGCCGGAAGATGTTTCAGTGAGATACATAGAATCGCAGTCTCGTGATAGTGCTCTTCACTCCGATCCGTAATGTCTTGCGATGTGAGCAAATCAAGCGGCAGTGCGTTAATCCTGTCCTTAAGCTTGTGGACTTCATTCACGGATGCAGAAGCGTCCTCGGTGACGGCGTCGAGTTGCGCCACCGCGTCACTAATATCCCGTGCCAATCGCTGACCCATGGGTTTCGTCAGCGCATAGACCGCGCTGCTCAGCAACACAGACAGCGCAATCAAACCCCAGATCAAGGTCTCGCGACTCGCACGTTGCTCGCTGAGGTCCAGGTACAGCTCCACTGTGCCTGCACTGTTGCCATCGATCAGTATTTCATATTGAAACGCTTCACCATCCGGCGTCACTTGGCCTCTCACAGCAAGTTCGTTGCCTTCGACATCCAGCGCACGCGCGGCCGCGAAAAGGCTCTGATCGGCATAGAACTGCAGCTCAGCCATCAGGCCCAACCGGTCGCCGGCAGCGAGTTCAATCGCGGTCCTCGCGGCGAGTTGCTGTGCGGCGGCGCGGGCATGCTCGCTCAAAGTGGTGTTCTGAATGGACAGCGTTGACTGCGCCGCCACGATCACGAGCGCCAGGGTAGCGATGAGGCAACACCCCGCCGCAGACAGTGCGAGCTGTTGAGATAGGGGTAGATGGCGTAGTCGCTGCAAGAGCTGCCTCAAAGATTTTCTCCGGTGAGCGCCAGTTCAGTATAAACTTCAGACGCTGCGACAGTAGGGCAATTGTCGCACCGAACCTGATGCTGACAACAGGAAGCCGCCGCGTGGTAAGTGCGACACACTCGATTGTCTTGATGGCGCCCGGCGGCGCCATATTGGACATCGACCTGGTGTCCGAAGTCGTCGAAGGCGCCGGCGCCCGGGTGCTTGCATCTCGCTCTATACCTGTTCCTGTCTCCCTTGCAGATCGCAGGACGGTTCACGGCTTGTTGATCTCCTGCGGCGATGGCGAGGCCGTGTCGGCCCCACTGCGAGACCTCTCCGATGAGACCGGTATCGACATCGCGTTGCAGACACGCAGCGAGCGATGCCGCGCATACCGGCTCGCGGTCTTCGACATGGACTCCACGCTCATCGACTGCGAGGTGATCGATGAATTGGCGAGCGCCGCGGGGGTGGGTAACAAAGTCTCCGACATTACGGCGAGCGCGATGCGTGGCGAGCTCGACTTCGACGAGAGTTTTCGCACTCGTCTCGCCTTGCTGGAGGGTCTTGATGCCGATGCGGTGCAGGCGCTGGCAGACCGATTACCGGTGAAGGAGGGGCTCCGTGAAATGATCACTACCCTGAAAGCCCGGGGCATGACGACAGCCATTTTCTCCGGCGGATTTGCGCCGATCGCAGAGCGGCTGCAGTCGGATTTCGGGTTTGACGAGGTGGTCGCCAACGCGCTCGATGTGGAGGACGGCAAAATCACGGGCCGGGTCGTGCCGCCCATTGTGAATCGCGAGTACAAAGCCCGTGCGCTGCGTGACTTGGCTCGGCGTCTGGATATCAGCCTTGATGTTTGTATCGCAGTGGGCGATGGCGCCAACGACCTGTCCATGATGGCAGCCGCCGGCTTGGGCGTGGCCTTTCACGCCAAACCTGCAGTGCGAGCCGCCAGCCCGATCGAGGTCACCCATTGCGGTCTCGACGGCGTGTGCTACCTGCTGGGTAATGAGGGTGAGTTCGCAGTCGACTGACTGAACATCGTCGCCGTTTGTTATCCCGCTGGGGTATCATCACGCTTTTGCGTATTGGGTCATCGGCGATGCCAAACTTTTCCACTAATGAATTCAAACCCGGCCTGAAGGTCATGCTGGATGGCGAGCCCTGCTCCATTCTTGAGAACGAATTTGTGAAACCGGGCAAAGGGCAGGCGTTTAACCGCGTCAAACTCCGCAACCTGAAATCGGGTCGCGTCTGGGAGAGAACATTCAAATCCGGAGACACTCTCGAGGGTGCCGATGTCATGGACGTCGACCTTGAGTACTCCTACACCGACGGCGAGTTCTGGCATTTCATGGACCCCTCTACTTACGAGCAGTACGGCGCTGATCGCGACGCCGTTGGCGAGGCGGAGAAATGGTTAAAAGAGCAGGAACGCTATGAGATCACGCTCTACAATGGATCACCGCTGGCCGTTACCCCGCCTAATTTCATCGAGCTTGAAATCACCGAGACGGATCCGGGTTTAAAGGGCGACACTGCCCAGGGCGGCAGCAAGCCAGCGACCTTGAGCACCGGCGCCGTTGTGAGAGTGCCGCTGTTTATTACCGAGGGCGAGGTGATTCGGGTCGATACCCGCACCGGTGAATACGTGAGTCGCGCCAGTAAAAACTGATCATGACGGATTGGCGGCCTTCGGCGTCGCTGGTCAATCTGACCGAACGCGCCAAATTACTGGCGCAACTGCGAGCATTTTTTTCTGTTAGAGACGTGCTCGAGGTTGAGACGCCCTTGCTTTCACAGGCCACGGTGCCCGACCCCGGTATTGCCGTGTTTCAATTCCCAATTGGCGGCGGCGATAGCGAGACGCGATATCTGCAGACTTCACCAGAGTTCGCCATGAAGCGGCTACTGGCTGCGGGGGCTGGCGATATCTTCCAGATTTCCAAGGCCTTCCGTTCCGGTGAGGTTGGCCGGCATCACAACCCGGAGTTTTCACTACTCGAATGGTATCGCCTTCGCTGGGATCACGCCGCCTTAATGCGCGAGGTGGCGGCGTTGGTGGAGGAGGTGTTGGGGATCCAAGGCTGGCAGG
>WTHO01000063.1:0-2519 GCA_011523115.1 Halieaceae bacterium
GGGTGGGCATAGTTTATCCGCTGATTGGTGCCCGCAATCACAGAGTCATTGAGATAGATTTCATCCGTCATGTTTTTACCCCACAACGAAACGCTCAAGCCATCACTCAGCGCATAGGTAAGTCTGCCATTGAGGATTCCAGTTGATGGCTGAATCAGAGAATCTGAAGCTGGATGCATGACAAAGTCAAAATAGTACTCATCCGTCCAGGAGTAGTTCAGGTTCAACGAAAATGGTCCATTTTCATAATTACCCGCGACGAAAAACGACATGTCCGCGGCGCGCAATAACGGATGCCCTTCCGCATTGAAGAATTCCAGCCCGTAGCCCACGGCGGTCGGGTCTCCGGTCAGGATGGTATTGGCAACCCGTCCACCCGTCTCGTAGTCCTCGTACTCTGCATCCAGAAACTCGCCGCCAAAACGCACGGTCAGGTTATCCGTGGCCGCCCAGGTGAAATCAAAGTCGATCCCTTTCACGCTGGAATCAGCCGCATTTTCAGTGGTAACCGTGCCCGTACCCTTGGCCGCCCGGGTAACCTGCAAGCCCGTATAGTCATAAAAGAAAATCGAACTGGTCAGACGCAGATTGCTGGTGAGATCTGCTTTATAGCCCAACTCAATCATATCGAGTTCTTCAGGATCTAAGGCCTCACCACCCTGACGCGTGGGGGCGTTGTACCCACCACTTTTAAAGCCGGTGGAGTAAGTCGCGTAAGCGATACCGCCGCTTGCGAAGTTGTAAGTCAGGGTCACCTTGGGATCAAAAGAACTCCACTCTTCGCCATCCTCATTCGGCAACAGGGCCGCGGCCAGAGTTAATCGCTCATTCTGCGCGTACTCTGTGCTCGAGGCTCTCCAGTAGATATCTTTTTCCTCTTTGGTGTAGCGCCCGCCGACAGAAATGGTCCAGGCATCCGAGAGTTCGTAGTCAACCGAAGCAAAGATGCCGTAGGTGTCGAGCCAATAGGTGCCCCACCCGGTGGATGCGGGCAGATTGCCGCCAGCGATCGCGCCAATGCGCAGGTCAAAATCATAATTGACCTCCTGATCGAAGTAATTCATACCGACGATCCAACTCAGCGGACCCGTGCCGTTGGATGAAATCTCAATGCCGGCGCTGGTCTCCTCGGATTGATTTTCCGTCATCGCCACTTCGATATCGTTAAAAGAGTTACCGTCGTAATCACCCCACCGCCTCTCATTATTGGCCGCGTCGGTCACATAGGCTGCGACGTCAAACGCACTGAAGGAGGCATCCAGCCTGAGAGAGCTGCTATACATGTGATGCTTGGGTCCTTCAGGGTTCAGATCGGGCCCGGTAGAAGAGCTCGCGATTTGAAAGCGGTCTGTCGTGGTAATGCCGCCGAAGGCAATGCCGCGTGCTATACCTGAGTCGGCACTCACCGCACCCATGTTGGCCAAATCTTTGAGTGAGGCGAACATATGCCCCAACTCGATACTCACATTTTCTGTCACGTCCCACCGCGCCCGGATTCTGGCCATGAACTCATCGAGGTCATCGTAGTCGTAACCGCCCTCTATGATGTTTTCCTTGAAGCCATCTCGCTTTCTTTGCTGTGCCGAGGCTCTAATCGCGAAGTTGTCGGTAATGGGCACATTGATCGTCCCGCGCGCGTGTCGATAGCTGTAATCGCCCGCGCCGACTGTGATATCCCCCTCTAATTGGTCTGAGACGGGATTACTGATCACTCGGATCGCGCCGCCCGTTGAGTTCCTGCCAAACAGTACGCCCTGTGGGCCTTTCAACACCTCAATGCGGTTGACGTCAGTCATACCGAACATCACGCCCGATTGCCGCCCTACATACCGATCATCCACGTAAACCGCCACACCCGTGTCCAGACCCGCCTGAGATACGCGCGTGCCCACTCCCCGCAGATAAATCTGTGCCCAGACGCCGGTGTTTTGAAATGTCAGGCCGGGTGTCACGAGTGCCACACCGCTCATGTCAGTGACAGCGTACTTCTCGAGATCTTCCCCGGAAAAAACGGAGACATCGATGGCAGCATCGAGCAGTGATTCCTGTTTTTTCTGCGAGGTGATAATCACCTCTTCTAGTACCGGTTGGGACTGCGCGAAGGCCATTGAAGGTACTAAAGCCGTCATTACCAGAGCAGATAAAACTGCGCCGAGGCTTCGGGGGGTTCTGGCAACCCGCTCTTGAAGCTTCCACAACCTTTTTAAAGACGCATTATTGAGGGATGGTGAGTTGGCAACCATTGGATCTCTCCTATCTATTATTTTTGTACTCCGGCCGTCGCGTTTATAAGGCGCATCAAACGTTACCGCTGACATCACTACTGGCGAACAAAAATGAGCGGCCGATTAACGACAACGTTATGTCAAATGAGTCCATTTTGAAAAACATATCGGCGCTTTTAATGGACGAATGTTTAGGATAGATTTTAATTATGCAAGGCCTAAAAAGCAGGGCCGCTCAGATAACGTAGTCATATGAGACGGGACGATATGTTGACGGTAAAGGAGCTTTTGTAC
>WTHO01000063.1:2619-4413 GCA_011523115.1 Halieaceae bacterium
CTGGTTAATTATCCCTTGCTCACCTACCGCACCCTGATAGCAAAAAAGCGGGTTAAAGATCGGCTGACAACTGAAGAGCAACTGCAGGCTTTTCAGAAAAACTTTGTGGCCGGCACCCTGAATAGTATGCAGGGCACACAACCTTTCATCGAAGCGACAGACTACCTCGCCATGACTGAGCGCGGCTTCTACGATTCACAATCCCCGACGTCACAGATTCAGGAATTAGAGATCGAGGACTTCAGACTAAAGCTGCAAATCAAGATTTGTTGGCGCGCAAAACACTTACTCTCTGCTCGCGAGCAGGACCTGATCAACTGCTTTAAAAATGCCGCAGCGGCGCGCGTTATACCCTGAATCACTGATAGGAGCTACGGGATGTCCATGGATCTGACGGAGGAAGACGCAACTTTTCGCGATGTCACTCGACGATGGGTGAATGCCGAATGTTCAAAGCAGTACTGCAGAGAACTCGAGAGGCAGGAGCACGTCTTTCCGCAGGAGTTGTGGGATAAGTTGTCAGCATTTGGCGCCCACGGGATCGGCATTCCGGAAGAATTCGGCGGACAAGGCGGCTCAATTGTCACGCAAACCCTGTTTGCTCGAGAGTTTGCCAGAACGGCGGCGGGAATAGGATGGGTTTGGGGCGTGACCTCTTTCTCCGGGGCAAAAACGCTGACCTTCTGCGGCAACGAGAGCCAAAAGAAGGAGTTCTTGCCCAAAATAGCTTCCGGAGAACTCCGAACGGCGATGAGTTATACCGAGGCCAGCGGCGGCACTGATCTTTTGGGCGGGTTACGTACGACTGCGGTTAAAGGCGATGGTGGTTGGATCATAAACGGTGAAAAAATCTGGAGTACTGGAGCGGGCACAGCGGATTATTTGCTGCTCATGGCGAGAAGCGACACGGAGGTGGCGAAGCGCTCTCGGGGTGTTTCAATTTTTTTGGTCCCCACGTCCAGTGAGGGCATCACCATTGCCGAGATGCCGAAGTTGGGGATGCGGTGCGTCGGATCCTGCAGCGTGCATCTTGATAACGTCTTTGTGCCCGATGCCCTTCTGCTCGGAGAACCGGGCAATGGTTGGTATCAATCCACCAAGACGGTCAACAACGAGAAACTGATCAACGCCGCTTTCTGTCTGGGCATGCTTGATGGCGTCATCGAGGACGCTCTGGAGCACATGAAGTCGCGGCACGCATTTGGCAAGGTGATTGGAGAGTTTCAGATCCTGCAACACTATCTGGCTGATATGGCGATGTGGCAAACCCAAGGTGAGCTCTTGGTCATGCACACTGCTAAGTTACAGGCGTCGGGCGCGCAAACCGCGACCGAGTCGACCATGGCCAAGGTTTTGTGCTCCGAATATGTGAGTAAGGCCGCGGACTTGGGGATTCAGATTCTGGGGGGCATGGGCTACTCGGCCGAAACCGACATGCAGCGATACTGGCGGGATTCGAGGCTGCTTCGAATCGGCCCTATCAGCAACGAAATGGCCCGCAACAAGATCGCGGAAGACCTGGGCTTACCCCGCTCTTTCTGAGGCTGGAGGGTGGAGACATTGGATTCCAGCAGGGTAGCGATCCTCGAGAAATTCCTGGAACTTGGCCGCTCCCGCGATATGGCCGCTCTGGAAGCGATGGTCACCGAGGATATCCGGATTCAACAAGCACCCTCACTGCCCTTCGGAGGCGTCTATGTCGGATGGGCCGGCTACCTGGACGTCACAGAGAAGCTATTCGGCAAAATGCGCAAAGTGCATTTAGAGCTCATCGAAACCTGGGACGGACCGCAA
>WTHO01000267.1 GCA_011523115.1 Halieaceae bacterium
CGGACCATATCCCCCGATAGCCCCTCGCGACCACACACATCCTGAGCGACTCGCTGCGCAAAGATGAAATCCCCCAGCGCACCCTGCTGGTCATTCAATGCCTGCTGGCACTGCGCGAGATCACCATCGGCGCGCGTCATACACAGATTAAAGGTGTCAAAGTAATGCCTTACTGCACCGTACTTGCTCTTGGCGCGGTCCCGCGCCGTGTCGCAATCAGAGGGCAGGTGATCATCCGCAGAGACCACGCCAGCCATCATCCACCATGAACTCATGAGCACCATCACCGCACTCATTAGCGGCTTGTATCTTTTTTGCATGGCCTTTCGCCCCTTTTTTATGCGGCACCAGTGTCGCTTAAATCCGGATCCAATGTCAGGTCCTCATCCAGCTGGACACCAAAAGTATTCAACATCATCGAAACCTGCGTGTACTGGGCAACGGTCATCACCAAATCCATACGCTGTTTTTCTGAATAGTCGGCCAACGCGGCCCAGGTCGTATCAGAAATAAATGCGTCGCTTGTGAGTTCATCAGTCGCCTGCAACAGCGCCCGATCTGACGCTTGCCACTCAGGCGCCCCAGGGCCTGCCTTGATAAGCTCAATTTCTGACTCCGTGAGGCCACAGTCGAGGCCAATCCGAACGTGCTGCGCCCACTCGTAGCCAGATCTCCAGTTGAATCCTGTCCTTAGAATCACCAGCTCACGATCGCGCGCGCTGAGACTATTGGCATCCGAGAGAATGTAACCCCCCCAGGCCATAAACCGTTTGAACGCCTTGGGCGCATGAGCCAGCGTACGGAAGATATTGAGCACCGGCATGGCTTTGAAGCGAGGGCCGAGCAAAGCCAGCAGATCGGGCGCGATGTCTGCTTCAGCCAGAGGGTTGATGCGGGGTGCGGTCAGTCTCATCGGGTAGCCACCTCGTTGATCCGGATACGTGTGCCAATTCACGATAATGGATCTTTTTGTCGTTGACGCAAGCCGGTCATGACCCGATGACCATGGCTACCACTCAGATCGTCGACTCGTGTTGCGCTATTCACCGTGTTGGGCGATGCGGGGGACTTTGATATGGTGCGCGCGATTCACCTTTGAGCATTGCACATAGCCAGCCCACTAGCGGGCGTCACCGAGAGCGTTATGGATCCAGTCAGCCAAGCCGCCATTGGGGCCGCTGCGGCCCAATCGGGTAGCACGGCCAAGACGTTACGGCACGGGCTATGGATCGGTGCGTTGGCGGGCATGGCACCTGACCTCGATGTCTTTATTCGGTCAAGCGAGGACCCACTCCTTGCTCTGGAGTTTCATCGTCAGTTCACTCACTCGCTGTTTTTTATTCCCGTGGGCGCGTTCATCTGCGCGTCCGTATTTTATCCGCTGATCAAAAAACAACTGCCTTTCAAGGCGGTTTTTGGCTTCGCGGCGCTGGGATTCGGCACCCACGGTCTACTGGATGCCTGCACGACTTACGGCACGCAATTGCTATGGCCCTTTACCGATGCACGCTTCGCCTGGCACAACGTGTCGGTCATAGATCCCCTGTTTACGCTACCCCTGATTGCGCTGCTTATTGCCTCCGCTGCTCGTCGCGCACCCAAACTGGCGGTTTGCGGCCTCTGCTGGGCAGTCTGCTACCTCGGCTTCGGTGCGCTACAGCACCAGCGCGCACTCTCAGCCGCAGAATCCCTTGTAGTAAGCCGCCAACACCAACCGGTCCGCCTGGAGGTTAAACCTGGATTCGCCAATCTCCTAGTCTGGAAGGCGATCTACGAATATGACGGGCGATATTATGTCGATGCCATCCGTGCGGGTATCTCGCCAAGTTATTTCCCGGGTGAGTCAGTACCAAAATTGAACCTGAATCGCGATGTGCCCGCTCTCAGGCATGGATCGCAGCAGGCAAAGGACATAGAGCGCTTCCGCTGGTTTTCCGACGACTGGCTGGCGCTCGATGACGCTGACCCGAACCTCATTGTCGACATGCGATACTCCCAACTACCCAACGACATCAAAGGGTTGTGGGGAATAAGGATATCTTCCAACCCACCTGAGGAAGCGCACGTGCAGTGGACAACTCAACGCTCTACTGGCCAGACTGAACTCACACAATTTTGGGAACAATTGCGAGGCATAGGGGACAGGCCACTACCTCAGGCTGCCGCACCCTACGACGATGGAAGTAACAGAACAACTGCTCGGTGAAGCCATTCTTGATGGCAACATCAGATTTGCGATTCAGCCTATCCTGGACGCGCGCACCGGCGAATTAATGGGTGGTGAGGCCCTTTCCAGGTGGTACACCGGTAACGGGCTCATCGCTGTTCCAACGCTACAGTATCTACCTCTGCTAAAACGTTTGGAGTGGCGAGAGCCCTTTCACTCGATACTTGCCAGACAGTGGGCAGAGACAGCAGGATTGCTCAGCAATATCGGTGGGGCGAAAAGTTACTTTAACTTCGCCATAGATGCTCTCCTCGATGACGACTGTTGGGCGAACATCCAGCAAGAAGCATCCGATAACTCCCTTTTCGACGGGGTCGTGATCGAGCTGTCAGAGATGAGCCTCTCTGAGGTTGGAGAGCCAGAGCTAGCGCAGGCGTCCGCGCGTCTCAGTCAATTACAGTCACTGGACCCTAGTGTCTCGTTAGCTCTGGATGATTTTGGAACAGCTCTTAGTAATTTGAATCGATTAAGAGTATGGGATATCAGTACAATTAAGCTGGACAAGCAACTAGTGTCTGGTTGTGATCAAGACCCCAAAGCTCAGGCCATACTGCGCAACCTCAGACAAATGGCGGAGGATCTTGGGATCGAACTGATAGCAGAGGGCGTAGAGACCGAAACGGAGGAAGAGACATTGCTGACTTTAGGCATCTACTCACAGCAGGGTTTCTTAAGAGCTAAACCCATGACGCAGGAAGAACTCATAGCTGGGCACTTTTTTCCAAAATCCTCAGGAGGTATGTGATGCGGGGAAGGTTCAACAATATCGTCGAAACCGTTGGCGATACACCCATCGTCAAAATCAATCAGCTCGCTCCGGACCACGTCACTATGTGGGCGAAGATCGAGGCCTTTAATCCTCTGGGTTCGGTCAAGGACAGACTCGCCATGGGCATTATCGAGGCAGCGGAGGCTTCGGGAGAGCTGAAGCCGGGTCAAACGGTGATTGAAGCCACCTCCGGGAACACCGGCATTGGTCTTGCAATGGTCTGTGCGGCAAAGGGATATCCCTTTGTCTCTGTCATGGTCGAGACCTTCTCTGTAGAGCGGCGCAAATTAATGCGCTTTCTCGGCGCCAAAGTCATCCTGACGCCCAAAGAGGCGAAGGGCATGGGGATGGTCACCAAGTGTCGGGAACTGGCAGAGGCCAACGGCTGGTTCATGGCGCGCCAGTTTGAGAATCCCGCCAATGCCGACGTGCATGAGCGCACCACCGCGCGCGAGATCATGGATGCCTTTGCGGGCGAGAAGCTTGACTATTTTGTCTCGGGTTACGGCACCGGCGGTACCTTGACCGGCGTGGCGCGAGTACTGCGCGCGGAGCGGCCTGACACCAAAATCATCACTACCGAACCGGACGGCGCAGCGTTGCTATCCGATGGCCGGGAGCAGGAGCGCCGCGAGGACGGCTCCGCCAGCGGCAGTCACCCTGCCTGGGCGCCGCATATGATTCAGGGCTGGACGCCCGATTTCATCCCGTTGGTGGCACAGGAGTCGATCGATAAGGGCTTCATTGATGAAGTCGTCCCGGTTTCTGCCGAGACCTCTTTCGCAACAGCCCAAGCGCTGGCACAAAAAGAAGGCATCTTTTGTGGGATCTCCTGCGGCGCCACGTTCGCCGCCGCGCTCGATGTGGCACAACGCGCTGAGCCGGGCTCCGTGATCCTGTGCACCCTGCCCGATACCGGGGAGCGTTATCTGTCTACCCCGCTCTTTGGTGACATTGAGGCGGAAATGACGGAAGAGGAATGGGCGATGGCCCGCTCTACGCCTAGCGCAGTGTTGGGAGGTTAAGCGTGGCCGCCGAACCGATCAAACTGGACCCGGACCCCCTCGCACCCTATCGCATTTCACCCGGGTTCAAGGTCGATGGCATGCTCTACCTATCAGGGCACGCAGCGATCAGCGAGTCGGGCGAATTGGTGGGTGTCGGGGATTTCGATGCCCAGGCCCAAGCCACGTTCGAGTCGCTGCAAAGAACCCTGCGGGCAGGCGGCTCCGACCTCTCAAAAGTGATCAAAGTCACTATTTATCTCACCGATATGACGCACTTTGAAAAAATCGTTGCACTGCGAGAGCAGTGGTTCACTGCGCCCTACCCCGCAGACACCATTGTCGAGGTGTCGTCGCTGGCCTTGCCCGAACTCATGATCGAAAT
>WTHO01000270.1 GCA_011523115.1 Halieaceae bacterium
ATTAGACAATACGCTCGGCAACTACGACGAAGGCTGCCTGTCGGTTCCGGGTTTCTATGAGACCGTACAGCGTCCACAGGTGGTTGAGGTATCGGCCCTCGACCGAGAGGGAAAACCATTTACCGAAACACTGGACGGCCTGATGGGGATCTGCCTGCAACATGAAATAGATCATCTTGAAGGCAAACTCTTCGTCGATTATTTGACTCCGCTCAAACGGCAGCGCATACGCGGCAAGCTGGTAAAAGAGCAAAAACGCCGCGCCTGATCCATGCCAACCCCTTTGAGACTGGCCTTTGCTGGCACCCCTGATTTTGCGGCGCGGCACCTCGACCGCCTGATGAGCGGCCCACACCGCCTCGCGGCGGTATTGACGCAACCGGATCGGCCTGCGGGTCGAGGAAAACGGCTACAGCCGTCGCCGGTAAAAAGCCTTGCGATGGAGGCTAATCTCCCCGTCTGGCAACCCGACACCCTCAAAACCAGTGAAGCCGAGCAGGTGCTGGCCGAATTTGAACTGGACTTATTAATCGTGGTCGCCTACGGGTTGATTCTGCCGGCGAATGTTCTCGCCATACCCGCACTGGGCTGTCTCAACGTACACGCGTCTTTGCTCCCGCGCTGGCGCGGTGCGGCACCTGTGCAACGTGCCATCGAAGCCGGCGATACCGAAACCGGCGTGAGTATCATGGCGATGGAAGCCGGGCTGGATACCGGGCCTGTTCTGATGTCGCGACGCCTCGACATTCGCAGCGACCACACCAGCGGCCAGCTCCTCTCGGAGCTCGCAACAGTCGGCGCTGAAGCATTGGCTGATAGCCTCGATCAAATCGAAACACTGATCGCCAAGGCCGCACCGCAGCAGGATGACTGTGCAACCTACGCTCACAAAATCGACAAAACTGAAGGCGACCTGAATTGGTATGCCAGTGCCGAGGAGCTGGCACGTCGCATTCGAGCATTTCAGCCTCAACCCGGGTGCTACACCCATCTCGATGATGAGCGCATCAAGATCCTGGCAGCTAGCGCCGAGACTGGCGGCGCCGGTCAGCCCTCTGGACAGATACTGTCGGCGGATGAAAACGGCCTGCGCGTGAGTTGCGGCGAGGGGGTATTGGTGATTACCGAGGCGCAACTACCAGGCGCAAAAGGCCAACCCATTGCCGCATTGATCAACGGGCATCGCGACTTATTGCGAGCGGGTCGGCAAATGACTTCGCTGGCCCGGAGTTAACAATGCCCTCGCCCAGAGCAAAAGCCGCCGCTGTTATCCACCGGGTTTTGCAAGGAGAATCTCTTAATCAGCTACTACCGCACAGTTTCGAATCGCTGGAATTAGGCCAGCGCGCGCTCTGTCAGGAGCTGGTCTATGGAACGCTGAGAGAGTGGCCGCTCTATCAGGCCACGTGCCAGAAATTTTTGCGAAAGGCGTTGAGACGAAAAGACCACGACCTACTCTCGCTCATTTGCGTGGGTCTCTATGAGCTGGACAACCTCCGAACACCACCGCACGCAACGATTTCCGAAGCGGTCAACGGCGCGCGCGACCTCAAGAAGTCTTGGGCGGCCGGAATGGTCAATGCTGTGCTCAGATCGTATCAACGGGAGCAAGCAGGTCTTAGGGAAACGCTAACCCCCGCGGCACAATCCGCCCTCCCCGACTGGCTATTTGAAATACTCACAACCGAGTATGGGGAGTGTTTTGAACAGATCGCCGAGGCGGCGCGAGGAAGGCCGCCCCTATTTTTGCGCGTGAATCAACGGCACCTGAGCCGAGCCCAGTATCTCCAGTTATTGAACGAGGCTGGCATCGCAGCCGCCCCCGCGCCGCTGAGTCCAGAAGCAGTGTTAATCGAAAAGCCTGTGGATGTCTCGCTATTGCCCGGTTTTGACAAAGGGTGGGTGAGTGTTCAAGACGTTTCAGCGCAGCTGGTGGCGGGCTTGCTGGCAGCAAAACCAGGGGAGCGAGTGCTCGATGCCTGTGCCGCGCCTGGCGGCAAGGCGTGCCATATTCTTGAGCAGCAACCTGCACTAGCAGAGCTGACGGCAATGGATATCAGTGAGCAGCGGTTACAGCGGGTAAGAGAGAATAGTGAACGCCTCGGGCTCGCCATGACAACGGTGACCGCGGACGCAAGCAAACTGCAAGAGTCGATCCGCGGAAAGCAATTTGATGCGATCCTGGCTGACGTACCCTGCTCGGCAACGGGGGTCATTCGTCGCAACCCCGATGTGAAAATTCTCCGACAACTCGGCGATATCGCCTCATTTGGCGCGCAGCAGCTCGCGATTCTCAAAGGCCTCTGGCCGGCACTCAAGCCGGGTGGCCGACTCCTGTACGTCACCTGCTCACTTTTGAAGGCGGAAAACGACAGCATTATTGCTGCCTTCACTAACGACAAAGAATCAATTATTCATCCTCTATCTTTAGGACAAGGGCGGCCAACACAGTTTGGCTGGCAGACTCTGCCCCACCCTTCGGGAGGCGACGGCTTGTTTTTCTCCTTGCTGGAAAAGCCCGGCTGAGCCGAGCGCTTACCTTGCCAAGCATCGTGACTAATCCACATGGCGTGGGCGCTTTGAGTTGGTTTAAGGTGATGGCGGCGTGGTCGAGGAATCCATAATCCGGTGAAAATCATTATCCTCGGTGCGGGACAGGTCGGCGGTACCCTCGCTGAACATCTCGCCGACGAAAAAAACGACATCACGGTCGTAGATGAGCAGGCCACTACGCTAAAGCGCCTACAGGAGCGATTGGATATTCGCACGGTGCTGGGCAATGGGGCTCATCCCGTGACGCTGATGAATGCGGGTGCCGAGGACGCTGACATGCTCATCGCTGTGACTGACAGCGACGAAATCAACATGCTTGCCTGTTCGGTTGCCTTCACGCTTTACCGCACCCCCACAAAAATCAGCCGGATACGCTCCGCCAATTACCTTTCGGAGCACCAAGCCCTTTTTGAATCAGGGGCGATACCCGTCGACGTCATCATCGGCCCCGAGCAACTGGTGACGCGCAATATCGAGCAACTCATTGCTAACCCGGGCTCTTTGCAGGTGCTTGATTTTGCCGAAGGGCGCATTCGACTTGTCGCTGTCAAAGCAGTGGCGGGCGGGCCCATTGTCGGGCGAGAGCTTCAGGAAATCAGGGAGCATATGCCGAGAGTCGACACACGGGTTGCGGCGATTTTCCGCGCCGGGGGCGACCCCATCATTCCCGAAGGTTCAACGGTCGTGGAGCCCAATGACGAGGTGTTTTTCATTGCCGCTAAAGAGCATATACGGGACGTCACGTCAGAACTCCGTGAGGTCGACAAACCCTATCACCGCATCATGATTGTTGGCGGCGGCAACATCGGCGCCACGCTGGCCAAGCAACTGGAGTCCGCCTATCAGGTGAAAGTGATAGAACGCTCTTATGATCGGTGTCGAACGCTGTCGGACATGTTGGAAAACACCATCGTGTTGCACGGCAGTGGCAATGAGCCCTTGCTGTTAAAGCAAGAAAACATCGAGAACACCGATGTTTTCTGCGCGCTCACCGACAATGATGAATCCAACATCATGATGTCGATGTTGGCCAAAAGGCTCGGTGCCAAAAAAGTCATTACCTTGATCACCAACGCAGCCTACGCGGACTTGATCGGCGACGATATCGACATTGCCATTTCCCCTCAGCAGATCACGATAAGCAGTCTGCTCATGCACGTGCGGCGCGGCGACATCAGCGCCGTGCACTCTCTTCGACGGGGTGCAGCAGAGGCCATCGAGCTGACCGCTCATGGTGATGCGGGCTCTTCGAAGGTGGTAGGCCGTCGTTTGGATGAGTTGAACTTACCCTCAAGCGTTACGGTGGGGGCAATCCTCCGCGGTGATGAGGTGCTGATTGCCCACGGCCACATGGTGGTGGAACCCAACGACCACGTGATTTTATTCCTCACCGACAGGACGCAAATCTCGGCTGTCGAGAAGTTGTTCGCAGTGGGATTCGGCTTTATCTAATGCAGTTCGCCATGGCGTTCAAAATTATTGGCGTCCTGCTGATTTTATTCAGCACCACCATGCTGCCATCGCTTTTCCTGGGGCTCGTAGCAAACGACGGTAGCGAATCTGCTTTTGCGACGGGATTTGCCGCGACGCTGCTGGCCGGGGTCACCCTGTGGTTGCCATCAAGGCATATGAGCCGCGACTTGAATATCAGGGATGGGTTCATGGTGACAGCACTCTTCTGGCTGGTGCTTGGTTTATTCGGCGCCATTCCGCTCTGGCTGGCACCCGAACTTTCTCTCACCCCTGCGGAGGCGATTTTCGAATCGATCTCGGGACTGACAACGACTGGCGCCACGGTCATCACAGGCCTCGATCATCTGCCTCGCTCACTGCTTTTGTACCGACAACTGCTGCAATGGCTCGGAGGTATCGGAATTATTGTACTCGCGGTCGCTGTTTTACCGATGCTGGGCATCGGCGGCATGCAGCTCTACCGCGCTGAGAGTGCGGGCCCCTCCAAAGATCGGAAATTAACGCCGCGCATCACCAGCACAGCCAAAGCGCTGTTCGGTATCTACTTTTTGCTCACAATGGCGTGCTCGGCAAGCTATGTGGCCGCTGGCATGCCCCCGTTTGACGCGCTGTGCCACGCCTTTTCTACCGTGGCGATCGGCGGATTTTCAACACACGACGCCAGTCTGGGACACTACGAACAAAACTCGGTGCTACTGGTGAGTTCGGTCTTTATGGTGCTGTCTGCCATCAACTTCGGGCTACATTTCCTCGCCCTGCAGCGACGTAATATCCGGGTATACAGCCACGACTCGGAAACCGCTTTCTTTATCACGGTGATTGCCCTCGCCAGCATCGTTGTCTGCTGCCTGCTACTCGCGACAGAGACCTTAGATCTGGAGGACAGTCTCATCCATGGGCTGTTTCAAACCATCTCTATTGCGACGACGACGGGGTTCACAACACAGGACTTTTCGGTCTGGCCGCTGTTCTTGCCTGTATTGCTGCTGATGCTGAGCTTCATGGGCGGCTGTGTTGGCTCCACAGGCGGTGGAATGAAGGCAATGAGAATTTTGCTGATATTCAGACAAGGCATGCGAGAACTTAGACAGCTTTTGCACCCCAACGCTGTGATCCCGCTCAAGCTGGACGCCCGTCGAGTGCAAACAGAAGTCATCAGCGCCGTATGGAGCTTCTTCGCGGTGTATATGTTTTGCTTCGTGCTGATTTGGCTGGCACTGCTGGCAACCGGCCTGGATTTTATCTCTGCTTTTTCCGCAGTGGTGGCGACCATGAACAACCTGGGGCCTGGGCTGGGTGACGTTGCCGCTCACTACGCAGCGGTTAGCGAGTCTGGCAAGCTGATCCTCTGCCTTGCCATGCTCATGGGGCGACTGGAAGTCTTCACGCTGCTGGTGCTGCTAACCCCCGCTTTCTGGCGACACTAAAATCAGGGTCCACTTTTGTAGCGTTATTTGATGCCACGCGCCTGCTGAATCACCTCATAGGCAGCCGTGATCTCTTGCGCCCGCTCAGTAGCAACCCGGAGGAGTTCATCGGGCACCCCCTCGGCGATCAACTTGTCAGGATGGTGCTCGCTCATAAGCTTTCGATAGCGTCGCTTGACCTCGGCATCGGTAGCCTTTGCTTCGAGGCCAAGCGCTTCATAAGCCGTTTCCAGCTCTGAGGCGCTGCGACTTGCAGCTCCGTAATCCCCGCCCCCCGAGGAGCGCCTGTAGCCACCGTGCTGAAATTGTGACTGGGCGGTGACCATCGAAATCAGTTGCTCTACTTCCCGACGTGGGAGTCGAAGCAAGTCTGACAGCCGGAATATTGCCGTGCGCTCGGCGCTTGAAAAGTTACCGTCCGCCAACGCAATGCCGACCAGGAAAATCATCAGCGTGTGCTGCGCCTGGCGCCGCGGACCGAGACAGTCGTTGAACTGCGTGACGGTGGGACCGGGGTCAAAGCCCGCGGTAGCGCCTTTTTTGAAGTGCTCAATAGCACTTTGCCGCTGCGCGGCATTGAGCCTGAGCTGGTTAAAAAGCGCCTCGGTTTGTGCGATTTCTGCCTCAGAAACGCGCCCGTCGGCCTTAGCGACGAAGCCCAGAAGCGTAAAGGTGGTCTCAAAGAACTGAGCCCGCATGATGGTCACGGCCTCGGGTCCCGACAATTGCAATGCTCGCCATAATCCCTTGTCGAAAGCGTGGCCAATCACCAGGCCGAACAGGAGTCCGGCGGGCCCAAAGGCGAGAAACCCAATCAGTCCGGCAACCAGTTTTCCTGTTGTGCGTTTCATCGATACCACCGTATCAGCACCAGAGGGGCAAGGCCTCTCGATCGCAACAGTTATTGCGCTCCACTGCCCCCGGGATGGTTTCCACGGGAGACTGATCGATCGCGTTGCTGGCCAAGATCGCCCTGACGAACGGCTCCTTCCGCCGATAATCCATGCCGTTCACGCAGGTTTAGGGAGTGGGTCATGTAAAAAGGTTGCTGCATCAGCGAGCGGTTCAGCGGGCGGAAAATTGATTATGGCGCGGACAACGCAGTTATACTAATCCTTTGCACCGGTTTTTAGGTTGTATCCCGTGACCCCCGCGACATTTCAAGAGGTTATTCTCCGCCTGCAGGACTACTGGGCCCAATTGGGTTGCGTAGTCCTGCAACCACTGGATATGGAGGTGGGAGCGGGCACTTTTCACCCCGCCACTTTTCTGCGTGCACTGGGCCCGGAGAACTGGAATGCGGCCTATGTGCAGCCCAGTCGTCGGCCTGCAGACGGGCGCTACGGGGAAAATCCGAACCGGCTGCAGCACTACTACCAGTTTCAGGTGGTGATGAAGCCTTCTCCCGCGGATTTTCAGGACTTGTATCTCGGCAGCCTCTTTGCACTGGGCGTGGACCCGCTGGTACATGACATCCGTTTTGTAGAGGACAATTGGGAGTCACCCACACTGGGTGCCTGGGGATTGGGCTGGGAGGTTTGGCTGAATGGCATGGAGGTCAGCCAGTTTACTTATTTCCAGCAAGCTGGCGGACTCGAGTGCCATCCCGTAACGGGGGAGCTGACCTATGGGTTGGAGAGAATCGCCATGTATTTGCAGGGAGTGGAGTCTGTCTATGATCTCGTCTGGGCCGACACCCCGTCCGGTCAGGTGACCTATGGCGATGTGTATCACCAGAACGAAGTTGAAATGTCGACGTTTAACTTTCAAGAGGCCGACGTCGACTATTTGTTTTCCCAGTTCGAGTTCTGTGAAAAAGAAGCGATGCGACTCGCACAGAATGAACTGCCCTTGCCCGCTTACGAACACGTCATGAAAGCGTCTCATACCTTTAATCTCCTCGACGCTCGGCACGCCATCGGCGTCACCGAAAGACAGCGCTACATCCTCCGCGTTCGCGCTTTGGCAAGGGCCGCCGCGGAGGCCTATGTCGCAGCGCGGGGAGCCCTGGGCTTTCCCCAGGCGGACCCGGATCTGGCCGAGGCTGCTCTGCAGCAACTCGCGAAGAGTCAGGGTGCTGAGGCATGAGTACCACCGACCTCCTGTTCGAGCTGGGCACGGAAGAGCTGCCTGCAGGCGAAATCGACAGCATGGTGACGGCCCTTTACGAGGGCATCCTGAATGGACTCAAAGACGAAGGTTTGCCCTTTGCTGAAGCGCAGTATTTCTCCACGCCGCGCCGCCTGGCGGTACTGGTTAGAGGGGTTGCGGTAAAAGGTCCCGACATTCAGCGAAGCGTGGTTGGGCCGCCACTGTCAGCTGCTCAAGACAGCGAGGGTAGATGGACTAAAGCTGCAGAGGGATTCGCTCGAAAGCAGGGAGTGGGCCCCGATGCTCTGGCCATTGTCGAGGAGCAGGGTGTGGCGCGAATTGTTGCTCACGTGTCGCAGAATGGTGCCGACGCAGAGGCAGTGGTCCCTGATATTGTTGCCCGGTCTGTCATGGCCATCCCGGTTTCCAAGCGAATGCGCTGGGGCCGCTCCCGACATGAATTTTTAAGGCCCGTACAGTGGCTCGTCCTAATGCTGGGCGAGCAAACCCTTCCCCTCACGCTTTTCGGGTTATCGAGTAGCAATGAAAGTCGAGGGCACCGATTCCACCACAACTCAGCCGTGCAGATTTCTTCGCCCGCCGGCTATCAAGAAGCGTTAAGAGCTGCGCATGTGCTCTGTGACGCCGACGAGAGGCGCAATTTGATTGCCGAGCAAGTCTCCGCATTGGCCGGCCCGAGCGAGTCTGTTGCGCTGGCAGATGATCTCCTTGATGAAGTAGCGGGCCTGGTTGAATGGCCCGTTGCTTTGCGCGGCAGTTTTGATGAGCGGTTTCTTGAGGTGCCCGCTCAGGCACTCATCTCAGCGATGAAAAGTCACCAGAAATATTTTCACCTGACCGACACCACTACAGGTGCGTTACTACCGGCCTTTGTCACCGTATCTAATATCGAGAGCCGGTCTCCCTCCGAGGTCATTTCGGGCAACGAGCGTGTGATTCGGCCACGCCTGAGCGATGCCGCATTTTTCTTCAGCAACGACAAGAACACGCCGCTTGCATCGCGGCAGGAAAGATTGGGGAGCGTTGTGTTTCAACACAAGCTGGGGACCTTGCTGGACAAAACCCACCGTATCGCCAAGGTCGCATCTCGGCTGGCCGCACAAATGGACGCTGACGCAGAGCTGACACAGCGAGCGGCAGAACTTTGCAAGTGTGATCTCGTATCGGAAATGGTTTTGGAGTTTCCAGAGCTTCAGGGGATTGCAGGGTCGCTCTATGCCGCTCACGACGGCGAACCTCAGGCAGTCGCGGAGGCGATCCAATCCCATTATCTGCCCCGATTTGCGGGTGATCAGCTGCCCTGCTCTGCCGAAGCCTCTGCCGTTGCGCTCGCCGACCGTGTCGATACTCTGGTGGGGATTTTCGGCATTGGTGAACCCCCTACAGGGTCGAAGGACCCCTTTGCGTTACGCCGCGCCTCGCTCGGTGTCATTCGAATACTGATCGAACGTTCTCAACCGCTACCGCTGAACGAATTATTACGCTACGCGTTCGAGCAGCATACTGCTGAACTCGCGCCCGACACAGTCGAGACCGTGCTGCACTACATACTGGAGCGCTTGGGCAATTGGTACGACGATGCGGGGATCCATATTTCTGTGGTCAGAGCGGTACTCGCGACAGAGGGCACCGATCTATTTGACATTGACCTCCGCGTTAAGGCTTTGGCCGCCTTTGCGCAGACAGATACCGCGGAGCACCTTGCCGCGGCCAACAAACGCGTTGCCAATATCCTTGCCAAGGCCGACTCATTGGACGGCACTGGGGTTGATGCGGATTTGCTCACCGAAGCTGCAGAGACTGCGCTACTTCGGGCAATGACTGACCTGGATGCCACGATAGGGCCTTTGTTGCTCGAACAGCAATACGAGTTGGCGCTGGGGCACCTGGCGCAACTCAGAGCGCCAGTGGACGACTTTTTTGAGTCGGTGATGGTAAATAGTGATGAACCTGCCATCAGACTGAACCGCTTGCGACTGCTCAGCACACTGAGAGGATTGTTTACAAGAGTGGCGGATTTGGCGTTGTTGAATCCGACCATGGAATGACGGGATCTGCATTAGTCTGGTTGGGGGTCGCCGTCGCGGTGAGCACGGCCTTGGTGATGAGTCTCCTGCAGTTGCGCAGGCAGCGAGCAGAACTCGATGCGCGGCAGCAGGAAGCGGTTCATCACTTGACAGCCGCATCACTCGCCGATGAGAGATGCACAAAGCTTGAGTCCGAGCGCACCGCCCTTCAAGAACAGGTGTCGGATCTAAAGGCCCAGCTCAGCGCGCAAGCGGCCACGCTCTCAGAGCGTGAAAGCCATCATCAATCTCAGGTGAAGTGGGCCGAGGAGTCTCGGATGACGCTTCGAACCGAGCTGGAAGTCATCGGTCAAAAACTGCTGTCATCATCCGGTAAAGCTCTGGAGACGACGAACCAAAAGAGTCTGGACAGCCTTTTAAAACCCCTCGCCGAGAAGATTGACCAGTTCCAATCCCGCGTCAATCAGGTTCACACCGACATGGTTCGCAACAGCGCTTCACTCTCGGAGCAAATCAAGCATCTGGAGTCCGTCGGCGTATCGATGTCCGGCGAGGCGCAGAACCTTACCCGCGCTTTGAAAGGCGATAAGAAACTCGTCGGCAACTGGGGCGAGGCGCAAGTAGAGAAAACTCTTGAGCTGGCGGGCCTGCGAAGGGGGGAACATTTCGATGCGCAGGTCGCTGTCAAGGACGAGCGGGGCGACCGGCATCTGCCGGATTTCATAATCCGTCTGCCGGAGGGCAAGAATCTGGTGATCGACAGCAAGGTATCACTGGTCGATTACGAGAGAGCGGTCACGGCTGAATCCGACGCCGACCGGACAACTGCGCTCGACGCCCACGCCAAAGCGGTGAGACATCACATCGACGCGCTCTCAGCCAAGGATTACGCGAACCTGCCAGGGATGGACAGCCCAGATTTTGTGCTGATGTTCATGCCGGTCGAACCGGCCTATATCGAAGTGATGAGAAGCCACCGAGAGCTTTTCAATCACGGTTACCAAAAGAATGTGATTTTGGTGTCACACACCACCCTCATGCCGATTCTTCGCACCGTCGCCAACCTGTGGATGATTGAGCACAGCAATCGTGAAGCGCGGGAAATCAGTGAGCGCGCCGGCGATATTTACAACACGGTATGCCTGCTTGGAGAGCGCCTGCTCTCGCTCGGCACGTCGATATCAACAACGGCAAACAAGTACAACGACGCTGTCAAAGCCGTTCAGGGAAAACAGGGGCTGTTGGGAAAAGTCTCACGCTTTCAGTCCCTGTCGCAACGGGCCAACAAAAGCTTTCCGGATGCGCTTTCGCCCATTGAGCCCGAGGTGGAGGCGATTCGACTCGAGGACCAGTCAGAGTCACAGCCAGCTGTCAGCCACAAAGAGCACGACGAGCCCTAGTCGGCAGTGCTTCTCCGCGAATTGAGGATTGCTCTCATCAAAACCTGCCGCATTAGCAATCATCAAATGTCCAGATTAGCGACGGCCAAGGCATTTTGCTCAATAAACTCCCTGCGAGGCTCAACGTCGTCGCCCATCAGCGTCGAGAACATCTGATCAGCCATAAAGGCATCTTCGATGGTCACCTGCAGCATGCGCCGTGCCTCAGGGTCCATCGTGGTCTCCCATAGCTGCTCGGGATTCATCTCACCCAGCCCCTTATATCGTTGAATAGAGCACCCTCGTCGTGCCTCGGCCAACAGCCATTCCAGGCCTGTGGCGAAATCCTGCGTATCGAGCTGCTTCTCACCGCGCTGAAAGTATCCATCGGCATCGATCAGGCCATTTAGGCGCTCGCCCAGACTGCGGATTGCCAGATATTCAGGCGATGCGAAAAACCCCCTGCCCAGAACCGTATCCGTTGCCACACTATGTGCCGTGCGACGCACCACAGGGTAAAACAAGCCTCTCTCCGGGTCCTGGCGAACGAAGACTTCGTAGTGAACCGCTTTATCGCGCAAGGTTAGTAAGCACTCACTTAACGACTGGGCGAAATTCTCTGCGCTCGATTCGGAGCTCAGGTCATCGGCAGAAATCGCCGAGGCAGCCATCAATTGCCAGAGCACCTCTCGTGGGTACACCCGCGCGAGACGATGAATATCCGCCTGAACGCCCTGGTATGCAGACACCAATTCTTCCAAGGCTTCTCCCCTCACTGGAGGCGCGCCCTCATTGGTGAAGATCGCCGCATCCTCAAGCGCTGACTGAGTGAGATAGTCCTCCAGGCCAGCTTCATCCTTGAGGTATCGGCTCTGTTTGCCGCGGGTCAACTTGTACAGCGGCGGCTGCGCGATATAGACATGGCCTCGCTCAACGAGCTCGGGCATTTGACGGAAAAAGAAGGTGAGTAGCAGAGTGCGAATATGCGAACCGTCGACATCAGCGTCCGTCATGATAATGATGCTGTGGTAGCGGAGCTTGTCGGGATCAAACTCGTCTTTTCCGATGCCGCAGCCAAGCGCCGTTACCAGCGTACCCACTTCGGCAGAGCCCAGCATTTTGTCAAAGCGCGCCTTTTCGACATTGAGTATCTTGCCTTTAAGCGGAAGAATCGCCTGAAACTTTCGATCACGCCCCTGCTTCGCCGACCCCCCTGCGGAGTCGCCCTCAACGAGATACAACTCGCTCAAGGCGGGATCCCTCTGCTGGCAATCTGCCAGCTTGCCCGGCAAACCGGCAATATCGAGGGCGCCTTTGCGCCGCGTCATTTCGCGCGCCTTGCGCGCAGCTTCTCGCGCTCGGGCTGCGTCAATCATCTTCCCGACGACCTGCTTGGCGTCGTTGGGGTTCTCAAGCAGGAAGTCGTTGAAAAACTGGTTCATTGCCTGCTCAACCGCTCCCTTGACCTCACTGGAAACCAGCTTGTCTTTGGTCTGGGATGAGAATTTCGGATCGGGCACTTTGACCGAGACAATGGCAGTCAGGCCTTCTCGTGCATCATCCCCGGTTGTTGAGACCTTGGCTTTCTTTGCAAGCCCTTCTTTTTCAATGTAATTATTTAGACATCTGGTCAAGGCTGCCCGAAAGCCGGCAAGGTGTGTACCGCCATCCCGTTGCGGAATATTATTGGTGTAGCAGTATAAACCCTCCTGAAAACCGTCGTTCCATTGCAACGCCACCTCTACCTCGACACCGTCCTCAGCGGCAGCTTGGAAATGGCACACCTTGGCAATGGGCGTCTTACTTTGATTCAGAAATTCGACGAAGGCTCTCAGGCCACCCTCGTAGGCAAACAACTCCTCTTCACCCGTGCGCTCGTCCTTGAGTAAGATCCTGACGCCGCTATTCAGAAAAGCCAGCTCCCGCAAACGCTTTCCCAGCACGTCATAATGAAAAACAATGTTACTGAAGGTGTCTGGTGAAGGCGTAAACCGCACGGCGGTGCCCGTCTCAGCCGTCTCCCCAACGACTTTCAGAGGCGTCTCAGGCACCCCATGGGAATAGGTTTGCTCAAACAACTCGCCCTTTCGACGGATGGTCAGCTGCAGTGTCGAGGACAACGCGTTGACCACCGATACACCCACGCCGTGCAAGCCGCCGGAAACCTTGTAGGTGTTATCGTCAAACTTACCGCCCGCGTGCAGTACCGTCATGATGACCTCAGCAGCGGAAACGCCCTCTTCGTGCTGCTCAGTGGGAATGCCACGGCCATTGTCCGAGACGGTCACCGACTCATCGGGGTGGATGACAACGTCTATCTGGCTGCAGTGCCCAGCCAGCGCCTCATCAATACTGTTGTCGACCAGCTCAAATACCATGTGGTGCAAGCCGGTGCCATCGTCGGTGTCGCCGATATACATGCCCGGGCGCTTGCGCACAGCATCAAGGCCTTTAAGCACCTTGATGCTAGAAGAATCATAGTCTTCCGAGCCCGCCGCCTCCGTAATCTCATCTGACATACTGCGTAACCCCTAAAAAGCCTCTCGGCACTGCTCTTTGAAAACTTCTTGATAAACCCGTTTACAGGAAACCTTCCTCATCACCCTGCCCGGCCACTCTTTTCGCGCGGCGGTTGTCACCGCCGCGGATCTACTGGTGCAGCGCGACCCGGCCGTGTTCCACGTGGAACAAACTCAAAGGGCCCGCGTCCCAGGCCGCCTCAAGGGCCCCTCGATCTACGGCGGTCAATACGACCTGCCTATTCACGCCCAGCTCCGAGCAAACACTTGCACAGTGCACCGCATCGAGCTCGGCAGGCAAGTCATCCACCAAATAAAGCGGCTGAGTCGGGCCGCTTTCCTCGATTAATCGGCCCTGAACCAGCTTCAGAGCCACCAGCAGCAACTTCATCTGCCCCCGGGATAATATGTCTGCAGCCAGTACATCGCCTACCATTACTCTCAGATCTGCGCGATGCGGCCCCACCTGGGTAAAACCCTGGGCTGCATCTCGCTGGCCATTTCGCTCCAGCGCCTCCGCCAAGCTGAGGCTACGGTCCCAGCCGCGCCTGAACTGCACCGATACGTCGGCTAAATCCGCAGACAGCGAGGCCGCCAAAACAGTCAGTCGGTCGGACAATTTCTCGGCCATCTGAGCCCGGTGCGCGGTTAACAGTTCGCCAGCCTCAGCCAGTTGATGTCGCCATGCGCTGTCAGCTTCTAGTATACCACGGCGCAGTCCGCCATTTCGCTGCCTGACGGCATGGGCATAACGCCTCCATAACGTCAAAAACCCCTGTTCCACGTGGAACAATGTGCCGTCGAGCAGCCGCCTTCGGCCTTCGGGAGCCCCCGTCACTAGGCTCATACTATCGGTGTCGAGGAGCACTATTGGTAGCGCCTGAGCGAGCTCAGACAGAGAAGAGATATTTTCTCCCCCGATGCGGGCCCGCAGCCCGGCGTCCCGGTCTTTCTCTATACCAACAGACTGCGCTCGTGCGCCCTGGCGGATTCTCCCCACGACGCGGCAGGTTGCATGGCTGTGCTGAATGATCGATTTCGCATAGCGAGTCCTGAAGGATCGACCCATACCCAGAAGATGAATCGCCTCGAGGAAGCTGGTTTTGCCTGAACCATTGGCGCCAAAAAGTGCGGTTGCGCCCTCAGACAACTCTACATCGACGCGGGTCAGGTTCCTGACGCCAACGACCGAGACGTGCTCCAGCATCTAGCAGGTAGCGAGCATTTCAAAGCCGCATGGGCATGACAACATACAGCCGCTCGGGTTCCTGCTCGGCAGGGGGCTCCGCATGTTCCAGCAGGGCCGAACTGGCCTCATCAGATAGTGACAATCGCACCCGCGCTTGGTCTAAGACTGAAAGCACGTCCAGCAGGTAACTGACATTGAAACCGATCTCGAGTTCGGCGCCGCCATATTCCACTGCAACCACTTCTTCTGCCTGCTCCTGTTCGGGGTTATTTGCCGTGATATCCAGGCTGTCATCAGCCAGCTTCAGACGCACACCACGATATTTTTCGTTGGACAAAATCGCCGTGCGGGTAAATGCTTGCTTTAATTCGGCACGATCGCCGATGACGGACTTGTCGGCATTTTTCGGGATTACGCGCTCATAATCGGGGAACTTGCCGTCAACTAGCTTAGAAGTGAAGGTGAATTGCTCGTTCGCGGCCCGCAGGTGGTTACTGCCAATCGCCAACTCCAGCGGGGCATCACCATCGAGCAGTCGCGACAGCTCCAGCACTCCCTTTCGAGGGATAATCACACCCGTGTCAGCCGCCTCGACCCGGGCAGGCCCCGTTGCCAGCGCCAATCGGTGGCCGTCTGTCGCCACCACGCGCAACCTGCCACCTAAAATCTCCAGATACAGCCCGTTGAGATAGTAGCGAACATCTTGCTGGGCCATCGCGAACGCCGTGCCGTCAATCAGCTGCTTGACAAGTGCCTGCTCCAAAGACAGCGCCACCGAACCCTCGCCGGCCTCAACCGCAGGAAAATCAGCAGCCGGCAATGTCGATAGCTTGAATCGGCTTCGCCCAGCCTTCACGGTCGCTTTGCCGGAATCCAGAGAAAATTCTATATTGGAACCCTCTGGAAGCGACTTACAGATGTCCACCAGCTTTCTGGCAGGCACGGTTATCTCGCCATCAACCCCTGCGGCGTCAAGTTCAACACGCCCCACCAATTCGACCTCGAGGTCGGTGCCCGTTAATGAGAGGGTTTTGCCCTCGAGCACGACCAAGACATTGGACAAAATAGGCAAAGTTTGACGCCGCTCGACAACGCCGGCCACGAGATTCAGCGGCTTGATCAGCGCTTCACGGGAAATGGAAAACTTCATGTGGTTAGGCTCGCTTTATCTAAACTGGTGAGCGGATGATCGCTCCGATGACAGTATAAACGCTCAGGTCGTCAACGCTCGGAGCAAATTTTGATAGTCCTCGCTGATATCAGAGCTGACGTCCCTCAACTCCCGTATTTTACGGCATGCGTGCAGGACTGTCGTGTGATCAC
Organism: Halieaceae bacterium; assembly: GCA_011523115.1. GTDB lineage: Bacteria > Pseudomonadota > Gammaproteobacteria > Pseudomonadales > Halieaceae > Luminiphilus. The sequence goes on from WTHO01000270.1 coordinate 16,003, forward strand.
GGCCCCCAAAGGCATCGCCAATCTCAGGCAAACTATGTTGGGTCAGCTCCTTTGCCAGCGCCATCGCAACTTGCCGAGGCCTAGCCACAGATCGGTTGCGTCGTTTAGACATAAGGTCAGCCACTTTGATCTTGTAGTATTCCGCGACTTTACGTTTGATGTTATCCAGAGAGACCTGCTTGTCCTGCAGCGCAAGCAAGTCCTTCAGG
>WTHO01000047.1 GCA_011523115.1 Halieaceae bacterium
GCCAATAACCTGATGGTGAGTTTTACCTGTGCCTAGCCGGTGGGTCATTCTCGCCTGGGCGAACTTTGCCCTCGCGGTGGCGGCCGTACTGAAATTTATCCCGATTCTGGTATCCCTGCGGCACGGTCTTGTGCTGTCCCCGGAGCAGATTGCCGCGGGGCTGGGCGATCAGCGCCTTTGGAGTTTGGATCTGATTTCAGACACGCCTTATCTCGTATGTGTGTGGGGGATGGTTGCTCTGTGGGTACGCCGACAGACCGGAAGCCCCCGGCTGATACCCTGGCGTGACGCGCAACAGATGTTAGATGAAAAGCCTTGAGCGGCTAAGGTAATCCCCTTTGCACCAGGGTCGGTTAAAAAAGGAGCGGTAAATGGAATCGTTTTTTTTGATGGCGGCCTCGCTGATTGCGCTGGGCGGCGCGGTGTTTCACGGCTATGTCGGGGGCAGGATCTACATGCGTCACGTGCGGAACAGCGATCTCATGCCGCTTACACAGTCTCTCAGTTTGGTTTCCTGGCAGATGTTTACGATCTTTCTGTTAGTCAGTGGCGCCACGTTGACCTGCGTTGCCGCGAAACCTCATCTTGCCCTGTTGGGCTATCCCATTCTCTTAAGCAATGCGCTTGGCGCCGGCTTATTTCTGCTTTTGGGTGTAACGGGTCACGCTCCGCTCTTAAAACTGCCAGGGATGTATCTCATGTCGCTAACGGCAGCACTGGGTTGGTTAGGCCTTGTTGGGCAGTCGGTCTAGGATAAATGCCGGTCATTCCGCTTCCGCGCCGGGGTCTCTGGCCCGTGAGATGACAAAGTCGCTGAAAGGAGGATAGCGTCGATGATTATCGTTGTAGCAGCACTCGAGTTTGGCAGTGAGAAGGATCGGGACGAGGCGGTCGCGCTGACGGCTGACGTACAGCGCCTGACCCGGGAGGAAGAGCCCGGCTGTCACGATTATTGTTTTGCCCCCGACCCCGCAATCCCGACACGCATGCAAGTCTATGAATTATGGGCAGACAGCGAGAGTTTGGCTGCGCATTTTCAGCACCCTTATTACGAGCGTATGGCGGGTCTGTTGCAAGGCGTTGGTATTGTGAGTAGCACCAATCAGGCCTACCTCGTCGAACGGGGAGAGCCGGTTTATACCGAGGATGGCGAGAAGAAAACCGCCTTTTTTCAGGATTGAGCCGCAGTGCCCAACGGGCCGAGGTGGGCCTTTAAAGCTACCGCGCCGCAACTGGGCGCAATTGGGCCAAACCAGACCCGCTTGCGTAACCCTTCGCAAACAATATCGGTACGGGTAGATGACCCTCAGATTGTGACGCGATGCACTCCCACGACACCAAGATGACAGCTGTCACGCAATACCCCATGCTGATCGCAACGCTGGGTATCCTGCTCTTTTCAATGATGGATGCGGTGATGAAGGGGCAGGCCCTGGCCATGGGCACCTACAACGCCATGTTTTGGCGCATGGCGATGGGGGCGCTTCTGGTCGCTGTCCTGTATCTCCCCACCCAGCCTGCACCGGCCTCCGGAAAGGTTCTGCGCATTCATATTATTCGAGCTGCCCTAACCGCGGTGATGGCCTACCTCTTTTTCTTCGGGCTGACGCGCATTCCATTGGCTCAGGCAATTGGCCTGTCGTTCATCGCGCCCATTATCACGCTCTTCTTGGCGGTGCCTATTTTAGGAGAGCGGATTGGTGCCAACGCCAAGTTGGCGGCGGTGCTGGGTTTTGGTGGCGTCATGGTTGTCGTGGGTGGAGAGCTACTGGCGGTTGATGCGGGGAGCGATCTGCTGGGTATGACCGCTGTGCTGGTGTCCGCGGTCATGTACGCCTTCAACCTTGTTTTACAGCGAATGCAGGCGCTGATCGCGCAGCCGCTGGAAATCGCTTTTTATCAAAATGTGATTGTGTTTCTGCTGCTATTGGTCGGTGTGCCCTTTGCCGTCACGTGGCCCGCCAACCCAGCGCAGTGGGGCGGCGCGGCGCTGGCGGCCGCTTTTGCTGTCACGTCTCTGATGCTCATGTCGATGGCTTACCGACAAGCCGAAGCTCAGCGACTGGTTGCCATCGAATACACGGCTTTTATCTGGGCTGCCATGCTGGGTTGGTGGTTTTTTGCCGAGGCGGTGACGGCGCGCACGCTGCTGGGCACCGGGCTGATTGTGCTGGGGTGCTTAGTCAGTGCTCGCGGCGGAAGTCGCTAGGTTGATGCGGATGGCTGGTGGTCACGAATAAGCTGCGCGTCAACTTGCGTCTCTTTTAGCCAGCATAAAGTCGCTGTGAGGTAGATACAGCAGGTCGGCGACTTTTCGAATCACATGCTCCTCGTAACGGTTCAGCACATTATCCGCCATCGCAACGCGCCACATCATACTGAGTAGCGCGCGTTTTTGATCAACGGTGGCCAACTCATTAACCGCCCGGGTAAATTCGAAGAGACAGGTTGCCGCGTCGACCCGGTCAGCGGCCTCTTCAGTGACCCTCGTCAGCTCTTCTACCGAGAGCCCGAATTCCCGGGTGAGCAAGTCGCAGACGGCTTGCTGTTCAGCGGCCTCAATCGCAAAATCCGCCCGGGCTACCTCGAACATCAATGCCGCGCAGGCCAGTTCCAGATTGCGGTCCTCGGGGTGCTGCGTGTTGGTGTCGGTCCCGGCAAATAAGGCTTTGACTTTGTTGATCAGCATCTCTGATTGATTCAGTTCGATCGCCTTGGCGAGCGGTTACTGAAATAGCGCATCGCGATTGCGTCTTTGTATCAGCGTTGCGGTGGTCAGGGCCAAGATGGTGATGGCACATTCGGCAACGATTTCATCGGGTGTCCAACTGCCTCCGTGGTACATGGCAGAGGCCACTCGACCCGGCACTACCAATCCGACCAATAACCCGCCCGCTGACAGAACGTTTGCCTGACCTCTGATGGCTCCCCACGTCAGCATCATGCCGGCGCCAACAAAAAAAGCGCCGGTATCGCCGATCTGGGCGGTACGCCCGGTGCCCTCGAGCAGCGTGGCGCCGAGCATTTCCGCTGCGGGGCCGGGATGCACCCACCAGCCGAGGCCAAATACCAACAATCCTAATCCTGATAGCACCGTCAAAAGGCGAAGGGCAAAAAGCATTTCGAAGTTCCCCGTCACATGCGGATTCCATCATTGGCTGAACTGCCTCTGATTACAACACCCTGATACGAAGTGCTGATCGTATGGCGACGAGGAGCAGGTGCTGAGTCTGATATCTCGTTGCGTTACAGATTGCTGCAACGCCGATATCTTTTGTCGCTCATCTCGACTGAGTCCCGCTCCGCAACGCAGACAGGATATTGATGGAGTTTAGCGCCCCAGCTTGTCTCTCAGACTGTAAAACAGCATACCTGCCACCAGGCCGGGCCATCGCAACAGGGTGCCGCCCGGGAAGCGCCGGGTCGGCACTGATGCCATCAGGTCAAAACCGTCGGTGTCCCCATCAATTGCATCAGCGAGCAGAGAACCGGCCATCGTAGCGGTGGGTACCCCGTGACCAGAGAACCCTTGCGCATACCAGAGGTGCTTGCCGATGCGGCCAAAATCAGGCATTCGGTTCAGGGTGATGCCCACTGCGCCGCCCCAGCCATAGTCGATATCGATATCCTGAAGTTCTGGATAAATGTTCAGCATGTGTGGTCTGACGAACGCTTTGATGTCCCGTGGGAAGCGGCTGGAGTAATTTTCGCCGCCACCAAAAATCAACCTGCCGTCCTGAGATAGCTTCCAGTAGTTGATCACGAACAGCGTGTCGGACATCGACAGGTTGTCCCGATTAATCCGCGGCAAGAGATGCGAAGGCAGACGCTCAGTGGCGATCACGAAATTATTGATCGGCATGATATTGCCCGCCATGCGCGGCACTAAACTGCCCAGATAAGCGTTGCAACCGATCACGATATGCCGCGCCTTGACGCGGCCGTTCTCGGTTTTGACTTCGCCTGACTGTCCGTCCGCTTGCGGGTGTCCCCGCGTGCCTTCATAAATTTTGACTCCCGCCTCCGAGGCGGCGCGGGCGAGTCCCAGCGCATACTTGAGTGGGTGCAAATGTTTGCACCCGTCGTCCAACAGACCCCCGTGAAACCCTCTGGCACTGGTCCGCTCGGCGACGGCTTCCGGGGTCAGATAGGTCAGCTGCTGGTAGCCGTATTGGGATTCAAGATGCGCCAGTTCGTCTTGGAGTTCCCCGGCGTGGCTCGGCTTGGCCGCCAGGTGCAGATTGCCGGAGCCCAACTCGCAGTCGATATTGTGCTCGTTGATCAGGTCACAGACCTTTTGCACCGCATCAAGCCCGAG
>WTHO01000162.1 GCA_011523115.1 Halieaceae bacterium
GATGCCGTCAAACTCCCGGCCCATAAACTTTTTGGGGCCCCAGGCACCGTATTGATCAGCGGTTGCGTGATCTTCATCGCTCAGTAATCGAAAGTTGAGCTCGTCCCGCTCCACGAACTTGGCCAGCTTTTTGACCGGGTCGGGGCTGATACCTAGCACCACCGTGTTAAGGCCCTTCAATGCCTTCGCAGAGTCCCGCAGGCCCTGCGCCTGCACCGTGCAACCCGGCGTCATCGCCTTGGGGTAAAAGTACACCACCACCGCAGACTTCCCCTTGAAGTCAGCGAGGGCGACGGTGTTGTCTTCGTGATCCTGTAACGAGAATTTGGGGGCAAGGTTGCCTACCTTTGGAAATGCCATATCAGACTCCGTGGGATGCAATTCAGATGCTTGGATTTACGGGCGCAACGGGTGCGAGGATCAGCCAGCGGACGTCACATCCATCCTAACGGCGCGGGTATTCAATCACGGTATTACGCACGGGGTACTCACCGACCTGCCGATCTTGCAGAAATTCTCTGAGCAGCTCTCTCACGGTGGGAAATGCCAATTCGTCCCAAGGAATCTCCTCCTCACTAAATAACGCGCTCTCGAGCGATTCCGGACCGATACCAAATTCGTCGTTTTCAATCCCGCAGCGATAAAACAGATAAACCTGACTGATGTGTGGCACATCAAAGATGCGATAGAGCGACATGTTAGTCGCGATGGCCGCTGCTTCTTCCAGTGTTTCGCGAGCCGCGCCGTCGGCAGAGGTTTCGCCGTTTTCCATAAACCCGGCCGGCAACGTCCACTTGCCGTAGCGCGGTTCGATGGCGCGCTTGCACATTAAAATTTTCTCACCCACCGTAGGCAGGCACCCCACAATCACCTTGGGGTTGATGTAGTGAACGGTATCGCAGGCATCGCACACGTGTCGCTCACGATCCTCATCGGGCGCCATCCGGTAGGTGACAGACGCACCGCACTGACTACAAAACTTCATGCCTGCTCCTCTTCTCGCCACCGCGCTCTGCGCTGAGCATCGCTGGCTCGGCTCGCCACCCACTGGGCACCACCCTGCCCCTCTTCTCGCTTCCAAAACGGCGCATCGGTTTTCAGGGAATCCATCATGAATTCGCAGGCGCTAATGGCATCACCGCGATGATCAGCGACGGCGCCCACCCATACGATGCTCTCGGAGACGCCCAACACCCCAAACCGATGCACAATGCGCCACCGGCTGAGCCCATAACGACTCGCAGCCTCCTCACCCAGCTCGGCCAACACGCGTTGTGCCATTTCCGGGTAGTGCTCCAGCTCCAGCGTAGCCACCGGGCGCTCGTCCGAGTGATCTCTCACATAGCCGGTAAAAGTCGCGACAGCCGCGCCGGGTCGGTCACCCACTAACTGCGCATACTCCGCCGCCACATCGATTGCCCCGGCTTGCAGAGAGACCGACACATCAGCCTCCGGTCATCGGCGGAAAGAACGCGAGCTCATCGCCCTCCGCGACGAGTGCGTCAGTGAACACAACCTTATGATTCAGCGCGTGCACCACGTTGGGTTGGTTCAGGGCCTCATGCCAATCAATACCGCGCTGCGACAGGAGGGCTTTGACCGCCGCAACGTCCACCGGCTTTTCGCTGGGGACAAGCGTTGCCAGACTGAGATCAAATTCGCTCTCGCCCAGTGCCTCGCGGAGGGTCGCAAAGAGCTTAATTCGAATGTTCACGCCGCCACTCCCCGCTCGCGCCGCCCGACTTGTTCATCAACTGGGTTTTTTCGATGGTCATGCCGCGATCAATAGCCTTGCACATGTCATAGAGCGTGAGCGCCGCCACTGAAGCGGCGGTGAGCGCCTCCATCTCTACGCCTGTCTGGCCCGTCACCTTGCACGTTGCTTCGATACGAATACCCGGGAGATCTGTATCAGGCGTCAGGTCTACCTTGACCGACGACAGCGGCAGTGGATGACACAGCGGTATCAGATCGGCGCATTTCTTGGCCGACTGAATACCCGCAATTCTGGCAACGGCCAGTACGTCACCTTTGGGCATCGCCCCGTCCATGATCGCGCCCAATGTCTCGCGATTCATGCGCACACAGGAAGCCGCCGTGGCCTCCCGGGAGGTCACTGCTTTGTCGGTCACATCAACGATTTGCGCCCGCCCCGCATCATCGAGGTGGGTCAGGCGATCAGATTGGTCTGGCATCTCGCAATGCTAACACTCCGGTGCGGTAAACGGCATAAGCTGGCATGATGCACGGCGACTCCGTTGGGCATGACTAAAAGATGACGCCAGAGCAGGCAGGCACCGTGAGCACGCGCTACCGCTGGACCGTCCTGGTCATGCTCACCTTGGTTTACACCTTTAACTTCATTGATCGTCAGATCCTCGTCATTCTGCAGGAGCCAATTAAAGCGGAGCTGGGGCTCAGCGATGCCCAGCTGGGACTCCTGACGGGTTTCAGTTTTGCCTTGGTATACGTCACCGCCGGCATACCCATCGCCTGGCTTGCCGATCGCAGCAACCGACGCAACATCGTCGCCGCCTCGCTCGCTTTTTGGTCCTTGATGACAGCCCTGTCGGGCCTGGTACAGAACTACGGTCAGCTACTGGCGGCAAGGATTGGTGTCGGCGTCGGGGAAGCAGGCGGCTCACCGCCGTCTCACTCCATGATCAGCGACTACTTTCCCCTCAGCCACCGGGGTACCGCGCTCTCCTTCTACAGCATGGGTATCTACATCGGCGTTTTGTTCGGCTTTGCTGCGGGCGGGTGGATTGCCGAGAACTTTGGTTGGCGGAATGCTTTTTTCGCGATCGGCATCCCGGGCATCCTGTATGCCCTGGCGGTTATCTGGATCATTAAAGAGCCGCCCCGCGGTCAATACGATATTGGCGGCACACCGCCCAAGGCGAGCATGACCGAGACCATACGCTGCCTGCGCAGCCGCCCTACTTTTTGGTGGATCTCGGTCGGGTGCGCTTTCACCGCCTTCGTCTCCTATGGCAATGGCAATTTCATGCCCTCTTTTTTGATGCGTAACCACGGCCTGTCACTTGCCGAGGTGGGCGCTATTCTGGGACTGATCTCGGGCTTGTCGGGTGCTGCAGGCACGCTGCTGGGTGGTTTTCTATCGGACCGGCTCGGGGTGCGGGATATTCGCTGGTATGTCTGGATACCAATGCTGGGCGGGCTCTCCGCAATGGCCCCGGCGTACTACACGCTACTCGGTAGCAACACTAACCTGATCATCGCCGCCATGATCCCCTCGCAGATTCTGGGTGCGCTGTATCTGGGCCCCTGCATCGCCACCTGCCACAACCTCGTTTCACCCGGTATGCGCGCAATGGCCTCAGCGATACTGTTCTTCGTTCTGAATATTATTGGACTGGGTCTGGGGCCCCTCACAGTCGGCATTCTCAGCGACCAATTTGCTGGTCGCTTTGGTGATAACAATCTGCGCTACGCGATGGTCAGCACGCTGACCATCAGCCTCGTGGGTGTATTTTTCTTGTGGATGGGGGTGCGCAGTCTTCGGCGCGATCTCAACGCCAATCAGAGCGCGGTGGCCGAGGCACAAACGGCAAGCTAATCACCACTGTTCATCGCCTCACTCCGCAGTAGCCACTGCTCGCCGGGGCATGCACCGCCACCGTGTCTTTTACCTCGTCTATGGATACACTCAGGGCTGAGAGAGCACCCAGCCACCCGCATAAGAAGGAGATAACAAGGATGCGCGCAGCGGTATTTCACCAACCCGGCAGCCCCCTGAGCATTGAATCGGTTGATGACCCGCAACCCGAGGCAGGTCAGGTCGTCATCGCCGTCAAACGCTGCGGCATCTGCGGTACGGACTTACACGCCACCGAGGAGCACGACGGCCTCTTGGTGCCCGGCACCGTGATGGGACACGAGTTCGCCGGCGAGATCGTCGAGGTCGGCGCCGGTTGCCCCAGCGATTGGCGACCTGGGCGTAAGGTCACCGGCCTGCCCTCGCACTCCTGTGGAGAATGCCTGCCCTGCAAAACCGGCAGACCGCTTCAATGCCAGGACAACATCATCCTTGGCCTGCAGCGCTCCGGTGGTTTCGCCGAGTACATGGCGCTGGATATCAACAACTCAGTGCTGCTGCCCGACAGCATTGATTGGGTTGAAGGCGCGCTAATCGAGCCCCTTGCGGTGGGCCTACACGCGATCAATATGAGTGATGATATTCGCGGCAAGCGCGTGCTGATATTGGGCGCGGGTCCCGTAGGGCTGGCCGTATCATTCTGGTGCCGCTTCATGGGCGCCTATCACGTCGCTGTGACCGAACCCGAGCAAC
>WTHO01000107.1 GCA_011523115.1 Halieaceae bacterium
TCTGGCTCTTGTACCAGGCCTCGCAATAAGGCGCCAATCCTCACATTCGCTGTGGGATTAGCAACCTTGGCTTCGGGAGACCCGTGAGTCAGCCTTAGGGCGCTGATCCCAAGCGGTCGTCAGGGTAAACTTGCCGCAAGCTCCAGAGACGAGCGCGGGTTCATCAAGCGAATACTCCGCGTCTCAAGAGCCTTTTCGTCGGCACCTTCAATAATGGCCTCTTTAAGTTGCGCTACGCTGAGATCGGGATAGAGCGCGAGCAGCTTACCCGCCAGGTTCACGACCTGTGGCGACGACATCGATGTGCCGTTGAAAGGAATGCGGTTGCCGCCCGGTACGTAACTGTCGACTTCGAAGCCGTTGCCGTAGACGTCCACTTTGCCGAGGCTGGTAAAGCTGGTTTCGTCACCCGCCAGATCGACTGCACCCACGGTCAGCAGGTTGGGGTAGTCGTAACTGCTTGGATAAAACTCGTCAAATTGGATGTCGTTGTCTGAGTTCCCCGCGCTCGTGACCCAGAGAATCTCGGTCGACTCCGATATCGCCTTGCGCAACGCCTTATCACTGATCTCGAATATTTCACGCGCTAGCGCCTTGCGCTCATCCGGGGCACCGCCCGCGCCGTGGGTCTCGAGCGCCTGCTCAATACCGCGAACGGAACCACCCCAGCTCATATTGACCACGCGAACCCCTTGAGTGCGGAAGTACTCTGCCACCTCTAAAAACATGGCTGCATCCCGATGGGCCCCTGCCAGCGTGGGCAGTTCGGGCATCATCTCGTGTCCGTAGGTCATGCGAGCGGTGAGCAGACGAGCATGAGGGTTGCCCTCCGCCGCGATACCCGCGACGTGCGTGCCGTGGGAGTAGTTGCCGTAGGCCGAGAGCGATTCAATGAAATCCTTTACCTCGGATTGCGACAGGGATGACATTTTCTTGCGCACAGCCGAGGCTTCTTCTGTGTCGACATTGAACTGGATGTCGCCCAGACCTTTCACCATTTTCTGCAATGCCAGCTCATCCTCCGCCACGTCTCCGATGGGGTAGAGCATGTCTGCCACTTTGCTGGCGTGCAGGTCATAGGCGATCCCGTGGGCGTCGTCTACGTAGCCATTATCGTCGTCATCAATGCCGTTATCGGGGATTTCCTTGGGGTTCGTCCACATCTGATTCAATTTGGCAAAGATCTGAGTGTCGACACCGGAATCCCAGATGGCCATCACCACGGGCTCGCCTGCCTCCTCGAGCGTGACCTGACGGGCCTGCCATATATCCTCTTTTTCAACTGCATTCGCGGCAATGGTTTCGGACAAAACCGCGTTGACGGTTTGCGCAACGGGTAAGAAGTAATCGAGGGTAAAGCTCGCAGATACCAGCGACGAGGCGACGTCATAACTGATCTCGCCCGCTGTGTTATCGATCAGGGGTTGGTAATTGGATTCAATACTGCCCAATACCAGCGCCCGGCTGAGAATTTCTGTGCGGCCTTTCAGACTCTCTAGATTGGCGCCCACGGTCGCGTAGGGCAGGCCGGTCACCAGTTCATTGAGTGCCTGACCCACCGCCTCAGCTGAGGTGTCGCCCGAGAGTCTTGCTTGAGCGATCGCTTTGCCTACCAGCCCCATGGTGAGTCGGTTGGCTTCCTTGGTTTCGAGCGCGCGACGCTTGGCCAGCCAATCGAGATAGCCCTGCCAGTCTTCTTCCAACAAGGCGACAGTGCCCAGTACGGCGTAAAACCCCTGAATGGTATTGTCATCGCGAATATCGTAGGTGGCGAGATCATTTTCGATATCTGCCTGGATCGCTTTTGCCAGAGTGAGTAACTGGTCTCGCGTGTCCGATGTATACAATGCCGTCGCCTGCCCTGTTACGGTGTAGGTGTGGCGGGGGAGGTCGTCTTGTTTTTCGATAACAGGTCGCGTGGTGTCAGCGCCGACCGCGGCAGCGCTCACCCACAGCACGACAGGTGACAGAACGGCCAATATTACAGACCGAAGCGAATAATATGGACGAAGGGTTGAGCGTGACATGGCCACCACCGTTTCAGATTGCAGTAACTGGGGGCGACATCATGACAAAAATAAAAATGTGTGACAAAAGCGCGAGGACTGGTTCCACTCGTACTCACAGTCGCAGTCTCGCCATGAATCGCTGGATCATGATGCTCGGTGTCAGTGTCGCACTGACGTGTAGTCATGGGGTGTTGGCGGAGGAGGTCGCTAACTTTGCACGGCTTGCACTGTCCTGTGTCCACAAGGAATACCCCAACCATATCTCGCATACCCTGCAAGGCGACACTGATGTCGCGCCGCCCCGCGAACTCACGCCGGCATTTTATGGCTGTTTGGATTGGCACAGTTCGGTCCATGGTCATTGGCTGCTGGCCCGGCTGGCGCGCCTGTATCCCGAGAGTGCTTTTGCCGATGCGGCGCGAGCCGCACTGGCGCAGAGCCTGACCGAAGCTAACCTTCTTGCCGAGACCCAGTATGTGTCTGCGAAAGGTCGACGCTCCTTTGAGCGCCCTTACGGCATTGCTTGGTTACTGCAGCTGGCAGCAGAGCTTGAAGAGTGGGATGACCCTCAGGCGATTACATGGCGCGAGGCGATCAGGCCCCTCGAAGCCGCGCTGGTCGAGCGGTTGACCACCTGGTTGCCCAATCTGACTTACCCTGTGCGCAGCGGTACTCACTCGCAAACCGCGTTTGCGCTGGGCTTGGCGCTCGATTGGGCTCGCGTGACGGGCAATGAGCAGTTTGAATCGCTGATCGTGGAGCGAGCTGTCGCGCTTTACGCTGCCGATACGGCCTGCCCCATTCACTATGAGCCCTCCGGCGCAGACTTTTTGTCACCCTGCCTGGCTGAGGCGGATTTGATGCGTCGCGTTTATCCCGCTGCCGAGTTTGCCCACTGGCTGGATCGCTTCCTGTCCATCCCGGGGGAGGGTGACTGGCTGTCGCCCGCTGTCGTAAGCGACCGGTCAGACCCACACATCGTGCATCTTGATGGACTCAACTTGAGTCGTGCCTGGATGCTTGAAGGGATCGCCAGCGCCTTACCACCGACGGACCCGCGCCTTAGCGTGGTGTTGAACACCGCAAAGTCCCATCGCCGCGCAGGTCTGACGGGCGTCAACCCCGAGCACTACGCGGGTAGCCACTGGTTGGGCAGCTTTGCAACCTATCTTGTGACCGGACGGGGTTTACCGGCGGATTGATCCGGGAAGTCTCGCTGTGGACGGTCTCCGGGGGGCGTTCTCCGGGGACTATTCCCAGACTATCCTCAGGGACTATCCCTTGACCTGCTGGTTTGCCAACGCCTGTTTGACCAGGGGGAGTTGATCGTTGCCAAAGTAAAGAGCATCCCCGACAAATAAGGTCGGTGATCCATAGGCGCCGCGGGCTATGGCCTCTTCGGTGTTGGCGCGCAGGTGATCTTTGATGGCCTGCTCCGCTGTCATGCTGATGAGTTCATCACCTTGCAGACCGCAGCCGTTGGCGATGGCAATGAGCACATCGGGAGAGTCTATGTTTTCGCCGCGGGCAAAATAGGCGTCAAAAGCGGCTCGCGAGAAGGCCTCGAGCGCTGACTGATCATGCTCCAGCGCACAACAGACCCGCATCGCCAAGACCGATTTCACGGGGTGGTGCTCGGTGGGAAAGGTAAGGGGTAGGCCGGCCAAGCGCGCCCACTCGTGTAACCAGCGAAAATTATGAACCACCTTGGGATCCATGGGCTCGGCGCGCGCTGCATAAACGCCTGGGTTGACGGCATTAAAAACACCGCCCACCAAAAAGGGCCGCCACGTGACGCTGGCGCCTGTCTCCTCAAGCACTGGCTGCACGTTATTAAACGCCAGATACGTCCAGGGCGAGGAGAGGTCATAAAAGAACTCAAGGTTTGCCAAGCTTTGCGCTCCTGTTTCAAGAGCGCCTTATGCTGTGGCTTTCCAGTGGCTCATGCAAGCGTGGAATGCTGGCTAACCGGCCACACGCCTGCTTGGGCCCAGGCGCGCGGTGTGTTAACCCGTCGAGGCATCTGCCGTCTCGGTATAGCCCGCCAATATGGGATCGGTTGGGCCGGGTTCCATCAGCATCGCCGACGTAATCAGTGCGATCGAGGCGATAGCCCAAAAGATGTTGGATTTCAGATCCACAGTGACCTCCTGTCTGGTGCCTGTTTGGCAGATGTGGTGTGACCTCCTGTCACAGGCGCACGTTAGCGCCATCTCCTGGTCGCCTCAAGGGAAACAATAACAAACCGCCGGGCCGGTTTCTGTGCGTGGGCA
>WTHO01000138.1 GCA_011523115.1 Halieaceae bacterium
AGGGTTATGGCATGACGGAAGTCTGTGGCATCAGTACCTATACGGCGGGCGACCTATTTTTGGCTCGACCAGAGAGTTGTGGCCCCTTGGTGCCGACGCTGGAAGGCAAGGTGATCAATGAGGCGGGTGAGACCTTGCCGGTGGGTGAGGCGGGCGAATTGTTGGTGAAGGGTGCACTCGTGATCAAGGGATACCTGAACCGCCCTGAGGCGACCGCGGAGACGATTGTCGATGGTTGGTTGCATACTGGGGATATCGGATATTTTGATGAGGACGGTTTCCTCTATCTGGTCGACCGGGCAAAGGACATGATTTTGCGGGGCGGAGAAAACATTTACTGCGCCGAAGTTGAGGGGGCGCTGTATACACATCCGGCTGTGCTGGAGACTGTGGCGTTTGCCGTGCCCGATGACCGACTGGGTGAGGAGGTCGGTGTCGCAGTTCACCTGAAGCCCGACGCCATGCTGGATGCACCGGGCCTACGGGAACACATGGCTTCTCGCCTCGCAGCGTTTAAAGTACCTCGCTATGTATGGTTTCTGTCAGAGCCTTTGCCTCGCAATGCCAACGGCAAGTTTCTCAAGCGTGAGTTGAAAGAGGTGCTGGACCCCGCCTCGGCAGATTGAGTGCGCGAAGCCCGTATGTGGTGGGGCTGAATCCGAGGGGTTAACGCCAAGCCGGTGGTTGAGGGACGCCGGTCGAAGAGTACTTTTAATCCATTCAACATCAGGAGGGTGACATGCTCACCAGGCAGTTTACGGAAGAGCAGGCCATGTTCAGGGAGGCCTATCGACGGTTTCTCGCAGAGGAGGTAGTGCCTCACATGGAGCGCTTCCGAGAGCAGGGGGTCGTCGATCGTGAGGTCTTCAAGAAGGCTGGCGAGCGAGGCTTTCTGATGGTGTGGCCGGAGGAGCGCTTCGGCGGCATGGATGATTACGATATTCGTTGGGAGCAGGTGATCATTGAGGAGCTGGCCTACGCGCGTTGCAGCGACTGGTTCGGCTCCTTGCACAGCCGTATTGTCGCGCCCTACATCACCCGCTTTGGCAGTGAAGATCAAATAGCGAGATATATCCCCGGTGCGGTATCGGGTGACATTATTCTTGCAGTGGCGATGACGGAGCCTGATGCGGGCAGTAATTTGGCAGGAATGCGGACCCATGCGGTCGAGGAGGATGACCACTGGGTGCTCAACGGCCAAAAGACCTATATCTCCAATGGTATCAACTGCGATCTGGTGGTCGTGGCTGCCAAAACCGATCCGCAGAATAACCCGCATGCAATGACGCTGTTTCTGGTTGAGGCAGATTGGGAGGGTTTCGAACGGGGCCGTAACCTGAATAAACTGGGGCTCAAGGCTCAGGATACAGCGGAGCTCTTCTTCAACAACATCAAGGTGCCAAAGCGCAACGTGCTGGGCGAGGCGCACAAGGGGTTTTATTACCTGATGGAGGGCCTGGCAGAGGAGCGCTTGCTTGGTGCGATGGGGTATTTAGCAGCGGCACAGCTGTCCTGGGATCTGACCGCGGATTTCGTGAAGGAACGCGAAGTGTTTGGTAAGTCGTTGGCAGCCATGCAAAATACCCAGTTCAAGATGGCAGAACTCAGGGCAGAGCTCGATATCGCACAGTGTTTTGTCGACCAGGCGGCGCTTGCATTTAATGCTGGCACGCTCTCGGCTGAGGATGCCGCGGCTGCCAAGCTCAAAACATCCGAATTGCAGCAACGTGTCGCTGATGAGGGACTGCAGCTCCATGGCGGTGCCGGGTTCATGGATGAGTATCCGATCAGCCGTCAATCTGCCGACGCGAAAATCGCCACAATCTATGCTGGTAGCTCTGAGATCATGAAGCTGATCATTGGCCGTCACTGCCTGGGGGATCATTACGACCCATTCAACCAGCGTAATTTTTGAGGTCGCAGAGATGGGTGCGCTGACTGGATACAAAGTGATTGAGCTGGCGGGGATTGGCCCGGCGCCAATGGGAGGCATGATCCTCGCGGATATGGGTGCCGAGGTCATTCGCATCGAGCGACCGGGCGCGGCAGATCCCAAGGTGGCCGAGCCCATCAGTGGTCGCAATAAGAAATCAGTTGTGCTCGACTTGAAGCAGGATGCTGGCAAAAAAGCGCTGATGGCGCTAATTGAGCAAGCCGATGCGTTAATCGATCCATACCGTCCCGGTGTCTGCGAGAAATTGGGATTCGGTCCTGAAGAGTGTCTGGCGAGGAACCCCCGACTGGTGTTTGCGCGCATGACAGGTTGGGGGCAGACAGGTCCTTTGGCACAGGCTGCTGGCCATGATCTGAATTACATCGCCATCACCGGCGCTCTTCATGCGATCGGCCGGCGTGGCGAGCGTCCGGTCGTTCCGCTGAATCTGGTTGGCGACTTTGGTGGTGGTGGGATGCTGTTGGTGACCGGTGTCATGGGTGGGCTGCTGGAGACCGCGAGGTCCGGTCAAGGTCAGGTGATTGATGTGGCGATGGTCGATGGCACCGCGCAATTGATGTGGATGATGCAGGGGTTCCAGCAGATTGGTGCGTGGAACGCTGATGAACGCGAGGCGAACCTGCTCGATGGCGCTGCTCATTTTTATGACACCTACGAGTGTGCGGACGGGAAATATGTGGCTGTCGGGGCTATTGAACCGCAGTTCTACGCAGAGCTACTCGCGCGCGCTGAGATTTCTGATCCGCAGTTTCAAGCTCAGCACGATGCCGCTCAATGGCCGGAACTCAAGCAAAAGCTGGGCGCTGTGCTCAAGACGAAAACCCGGGATGAGTGGGACGCGCTGATGGCAGGCAGCGATGCCTGCTTCGCTCCGGTGTTGACGATGGTTGAGGCGGCTCAGTATGAGGCGAACAAGGCGCGATCGGTGTACACCGAGGTGGCGGGGCTCACGCACCCTTCGCCCGCTCCGCGCTTCCTGCGGACACCGTCAGCTATTCAGCATGGCACACGTGCGTTGGGTGCTGATACCGTATCAGTGCTGAAAGCCAGTGGCATCGGTGATGGAGAAATACAGGAACTGCTGGCAAACGGTGCTGCGCAGTCAGGCGATTCAGAGGAGTAAGCCATGAGTGACTATGAAACGATCTTAATCGAGCGCGAGGGACGCGTCGCTCGGGTCTCGTTCAATCGCCCCGATAAGCTCAATAGCTTTAATGGCACGCTTCGTCGTGAGTTCCTGCGGGCAGCGCAGGAGGTTAATGCTGATGACGACATCTGGGTAGTGGTGCTGACCGGCGCTGGCAGGGCGTTCGGTGCTGGCGCCGACCTCTCCGATACGTCGGAGCCCCTTCCCAACGGTGGAGAGGGGGTGGAAGATCAACTCAATGCCGAATACAAGCCGGGCGTGCTCGCTATCCATCATGCCCGCAAACCATGGATCGCCGCGGTTAACGGGCCATGTGCGGGAATATCCTATTCCTATGCAATGGCGTGCGACTTGATGGTAATGGCTGAGAGCAGCTATCTATTCCAGCCCTTCGTCGGTATTGGTTTGGTACCGGATGGCGGGGCGACCTGGCTCTTGCCGAATCTTGTCGGCGCCAAGAGAGCCTTTGAACTGATGGCCTTTGGAGAAAAGTTGGGAGCGGACAAGGCGGTGGAGTGGGGGTTGGCTAACCGGGTTTTACCGGATGACGGTTTTGCGGAGCAATCGATGGCTTTTGCGCAGGAGCTCGCGAATCGATCGCCACTGGGATTGCGTTACGCCAAGGAATCGCTGGCGTTTGGGGCGTCTCACAATTTGGCTGATACGATCTCCAAAGAGGCGGCTTTACAGGCTTTCTGTGTGGATAGTGAGGATTCCAAAGAGGCCATCAGCGCCTTTTTCCATAAACGCCAGCCAGAGTGGCGGGGAAAGTGAGGGTTTGGATGCCCGGGAGCGGCCTGCGATCGATAGGGCTGCTGCTCGTAGTGAGTGCTGGCTTCAGCTCTGTCACGCTAAGCGAGGAGAAACAGTTGTTGTGGGGTGATACGCACCTCCACTCCACCTACTCCTCAGACGCTTTTACCAACGGAAATCTGACTGCGACCCCGGACACCGCCTACCGGTACGCCAAGGGGATGCCAGTAGTGCACCCCGGGCATCAGGCTCGGGTTCAGATTGGCACACCCCTCGACTTTCTGGTGGTGTCGGACCACGCAGAATATCTTGGTGTCATACGAAGCCTTTACCTGAACCCCATGGTGACAGACGGCCTGACCTTACGAGAGCGACTGTGGACACGCTTCGTACAGTATCTGTTGCGTGATGCGATCGATGAGCAGTC
>WTHO01000197.1 GCA_011523115.1 Halieaceae bacterium
TGCATATCCATACATTCGATACGCACTCAAACGGCGACATCGTGATGGCGATTGGTACCATCGACATCATCGAGGGCAAGGCGTCCTTTACGGTGTACCCTGAAAGCTAGCATTCATTCAGCATGAATCAATGAGGTGAAAGCATGAACAAAGGCATTCTGATAGCACTACCCTTATTTTTGTTCCTCAATTACATGGCCGTCTCTCAGAATTTGCCGGATTTTATGGACACAGCTTCAATGCTGATCGTTCTGGGTGGGATGGTTTCTTTCGCTTTGTGTGGCAGTGGCGGTTGGTTTTCGGACAGCCGATTGACCAACGCAGCGGAAGGCGCGGTCATTGCTGGCTTGCTTGGCGCGCTCTACGGGAGCGTTATGATCCTGGGCAATATCGACGAGAGATCGTTGCAGGAGTGGATAGGCCCTGCTTGCGCGGTGATGGCGCTGACGGTTGTCTACGGTTATTTCATTAAGGCACTCTGCCGAATGGTGATCCTGTCACGAGCCGCTGACTAATCTCCGGGTGCGCAGGCAAGCTCCACCGGCGCATCAAATACGCTCGCATTGCACAAGCTACTTATTCAAGTCAGCGTTCAGAGAACAAACCGCCCATCGTGTCGGGCCTGATGGCTGGGTACAGGTAATTGGTGCCCAGGAGAGGACTTGAACCTCCACGCCCTTGCGAGCACTAGCACCTGAAGCTAGCGTGTCTACCAATTTCACCACCTGGGCAGCGGGAAATCTCTGATCAATCAGAGGGCGCGCAGGCTAACGCCTCCCTCCATCGGTGTCAATTTTTGCGCAGGCTTTGTGCGCTTCCCGCCGGGGCACATTTATGGCCCGCCGTCTCATCCTCATGATGTTTCCGACGTATAATTGACTCTTCTCTCCGGCCGGCTGAGTCCAGCCATTGGATACGCGCTTGGCACCACGCCGCAAAGACAGTAAGCCTAATCGATCCGCTGATCCTCATGCCGCGCGGGAGCGTGATCGCTATGAGCATCCTATTCCCAGTCGGGAGGCGATCTTGGGCTTGCTCGAGGCCGCGGATGCGCCCATGGCTTTTGGTGACATTGCGGCGCAGTTAGACCTGAGCAGCGAGCGAGACCTCGATGCGTTACGCAAGCGACTGCGTGCCATGCAGCGCGACGGCCAGATTATCTCTGGCAGGCGGGGCGCCTATGGGGTGCCCAAGCGAATGGACTTGTTGCGTTGCCGCATCATGGGGCATCGCGACGGCTATGGCTTTGCCAGGCCGCTTGAGGGTGGTGATGACCTTTTCCTCTCTGCCCGCGAGATGTATCAGGTGTTTGATGGTGATGAAGTCTTGGTGTCGATGGCGGGAGTGGACCGGCGCGGTCGCGCTGAGGGTCAGGTCGTTGAGGTACTGACGCGGGCGCATACCAAGGTCGTGGGCCGTTATATGGAGGAGAGCGGTATTGGGTTTTTGCTCCCCCACAATACCCGTATCCGAAACCACATCCTCATACCACCGAAAGCCAAGGGTGGCGCGCGTCATGGTCAGTTGGTCTCGGTGGCGCTCACCGACTACCCCTCGGCTACCCTGGGTGCCAAGGGCGAGGTCGAGGAAGTTCTGGGTGATCATCTGGATCCGGGGCTGGAGATCGATGTCGCCATCCGCGCCCACGGCATACCCTGGGAGTGGCCTGATGAAGTCCTGCGCGAGGCCGGCGCACTGGGTGAGGAGCCGACCGCTGCGGATAAAACGCACCGCGTCGATTTGCGCGATGTGCCCTTCGTCACCATCGACGGCGAGGATGCCCGCGACTTTGATGACGCGGTGTGGTGTGCCCCGCAGGCCAACGGATTTCAGCTTCGCGTCGCGATTGCCGATGTCTCACATTATGTGCCCGTAGGCTCCGCGCTTGATGAGGAGGCCAGCCTCAGGGGCAACTCGGTGTACTTCCCTGAGCGGGTTGTGCCGATGTTTCCCGAAGTGCTCTCCAACGGCCTTTGTTCCCTGAAGCCCGAAGTGGATCGTCTCGCGATGGTCTGCGACATGCAGATTGACCACAGCGGTCAGCTGCAGGATTACGCTTTTTATGAGGCAGTTATCCATTCCCACGCCCGACTCACCTATACCGACGTGGGTACGGTCATTGAAGACGGTTGGAGTCGCCATGTCCCTGCAGAGCGCGTTGAGGACATCGAGCGCCTATTCGGGCTCTATAAGGTGCTGCGGAGTGCGCGTGAGCAGCGCGGTGCGCTCGACTTTGAAACGCAGGAAACCCGCATCCTGTTTGATGAACAGCGCAAGATTGCAGCCATCGAGCCTGTGCAACGCAACAGCGCCCACAAGTTGATCGAAGAGTGCATGTTGATTGCCAACGTCGCCACGGCGCAGTTCCTTGAGGCGCTGGAGCAACCTGCGCTTTTTCGGGTTCACGAGGGCCCCAGCGCCGAGAAGCTCGAGAACCTTCGCGCCTTTTTGGGCGAGCTGTCGCTGGATCTCCCCGGGGGAATGAAGCCGACGCCTGAGCACTACCAATCGCTACTTGGCAGGGTGGAGGCTCGCGACGACAGCCATATTATTCAGACCATGCTGTTGCGCTCCCTCTCTCAGGCCGTCTACCAGCCTGAGAACGCCGGTCATTTTGGCCTCCACTACGAGGCCTACGCGCATTTCACATCGCCTATTCGCCGTTACCCTGATTTACTGGTGCACCGTGCTATTCGTGCGGCGATTCGCAGCCGCGGCAAAGGTGCTCACATCAGGCGCGTAAAAGGCGCAGCTCCGCTCAAGCGAGAGAAAATTTACCCCTACGATACGAGCGCAATGATCGCATTGGGTGAGCAATGTTCGATGACAGAGCGTCGTGCCGACGACGCGACCCGGGAGGTGGATGCCTGGCTTAAGTGCGAATTTCTCAAGGATCGAATCGGTGAGGAATTTGAGGGCGTGATCGCGGCGGTGACGACCTTTGGTGTATTCGTCGAGCTCAGTGACTTGTATATCGAAGGCCTGATACACGTGAGCGCTTTACCCGGCGATTACTATCACTTTGATCAGGCCAAGCAGCGCCTGATTGGCGAGCGCACTCGGCAGGTATTTCAGTTGGGCGGCGCTGTCACCGTCAGGGTCGCGCGGGTCGATCTCGATGATCGAAAAATCGATCTGGAGTTGTCGGGGGTTGCGCCCTCTAGACGCACCAAAACCCCAAGGACCGCCAAGTCACAGAAATCCTCGAAGGCAGACAGGGTAGCGAAGGCACCCAAGTCAAATAAGGCGGCGGGCAAGAAGCGTCGGCCTGATAGGAAATCGCCAGCCGACAAGAAACGGCGGTGAAGGGTGAGTAACACGGTTTTTGGATACCACGCTGTAGAGAGCCTGATTCGCAGAGAGCCCGGCCGTATTGCCGCGCTTCACGTGCAAACAGGCCGACAGGATAAGCGTATGCAAGCGCTTCTGACGCTCGCTCGTAATCAAGGCGTGTCTATCTCTCAGGCTGAAAAATCCGACCTTGATGGTCGGGTCTCCGGCCGCCATCAGGGTGTGGTTGCGGTGCTGCATGCCGGCGCAACGGCTGATGCCATTGGCATGATGGCCGAGGGAGAGCTGATTGACCGTGTGACCCAGTCTGCAGAGGCGCTTTTATTGATCCTAGATGGGGTGACGGACCCCCATAATCTGGGCGCCTGCCTGCGCAGTGCCGATGCCGCGGGCGTCACTGCTGTGATATTCCCTAAAGATAAAAGCGCCGATGTGAATGATGTGGCGCGAAAAGTGGCCAGTGGCGCGGCTGAGGCGGTGCCCTGGGTGCGCGTTACCAATTTGGCCAGAACCATCGAGTCATTGCAGCAGGCGGGTGTCTGGGTCATCGGCACTGACGGTGACGCCGAGACAACCCTCTATGACCAGGATCTGACCGGGCCCTGCGCACTCGTGCTCGGCTCTGAAGGTTCAGGGATGCGGCGACTGACCCGCGAGCGTTGCGATTTTGTTGTGAGACTGCCGATGTCGGGGTCCGTCTCAAGCCTGAACGTCTCGGTAGCGGCAGGGGTGTGTTTGTTTGAGGCGGTCAGACAGCGCGCTCAAAGGACCAAATGACGTCGATTTCGGTGCCAAATTCCGCCGTTGCAAAGCGGCAAAGGCCTCTATAGACTCCGCCCCTCAAAATTTGGTCGGGTCATTTTAGGCCCATCCTCCTTGCCACACCGACCTTCGGGTGGCTTTAATCCACAGGGAGTACGCGAGTGCGACACTACGAAGTTGTGTTCATGGTCCATCCGGATCAG
>WTHO01000041.1:0-1733 GCA_011523115.1 Halieaceae bacterium
GGAGACGCAGCGCTAGGGGAATCACTCGGTATGGCACCCAAAGCACGCCTTGTCAGCAGCGCCACGGCATCGGGGGAGCCGCTGGAAGTGGTGAGCGGCTGCGTAACGGTGACCGAAGCGCTTTTGGCCGATCAAGGCCTCCATGCTCACGACATCGATTTATTTGAAATCCACGAGGCCTTTGCGGCGACTGTGGTCAAGACCCGCCAGGTGCTGGGCATCGACGACTCGCGTCTCAATGTCAACGGCGGCGTGATTGCTCTGGGTCACCCAATGGGTGCCACCGGGGCAATTATGGTGGGCACGCTCATTGATGAACTCCTTCGGCAACGGCTTGATAACGGTATCGTCGCCGCCAGTGGCGCTGCGGGCAGCGGCAGCGCGCTCTTGCTTGAGCGATGCTGACTATTTCATCTCCAGCAGGGAAGTTGGACGCCAGCTGTCGGCAAGCTGCCCGAGGCGGTCAAATACAGGTTGTAACCACGTATAACTTTGAATAGGGTTCCTCATTCCTAAAAAATATAACCTGAGGTAGTTTCAATGAGATTTACACGACACCCCCTTTCCCTGGGTATCGCGCTTGCCGGCGCACTCAGCACAGTTGCTTCTATGAGCTTCGCTCAAGACCTTGAGGAAGTCATCGTTACAGCCAATAAAAGAGCAACGAGCCTGCAAGATGTGCCGCTGGCAGTCAGCGTGGTGGATGCGCAAATCGTACAGCGGTCTGAAATTCGCGATCTGCTTGATCTGCAGTCAGTTGTACCGTCTTTGCGCGTTCCGCAGTTTCAGAACTCTGTGCAAACCAACTTTGTGATCCGCGGATTTGGTAACGGCGCCAACAACCCGGGCATCGAGCCCTCCGTGGCAGTGTTTATCGATGGCGTTTATCGCTCCCGATCGCTCTCTCGGATTTCTGACCTGCCCAACATCGAACAGATTGAAGTACTGCGGGGCCCACAGAGTACGCTCTACGGCAAGAATGCATCGGCTGGTGTGATTCTGGTCAATACTGCCAAACCAAAGTTCGAGACCAGTGGCAATGTTGAGATTGGCGCCGGCAACTACAACCAGCGCTCGGTCAGAGGCTACGTTACTGGCCCGCTCACCGAATCTGTTGCCGCCAGTTTTGGCGGATCCATGCTGCAACGCGACGGCTATATCGATAACCTCGCCCTCGGCACGGAACTCAACGAGCGTGACCGCTGGGCCATGCGCGGCGAGCTGATGTTCGATATCAGCGAGAAGACCGAACTGCGGGTTGCGGTGGACTTCGATGAGCTCGATGAAGTCTGCTGTGGTACGGCGAACGTTTTTAACGGCCCTGCGGGAGCCGCTCTGGCGGCGCTATCGATCGTGCCCGGCACGGCCTACAGCACCAACCCCTATGACTATGAGACCTACCTCAACCAGGACCCCCGCACCAAAGCGGAAAACAGTGGTATCACTGCAGACTTCAGCACGGAGTTTGGCGGTTTGGCGTTTCGATCCATCACTGCCTACCGCGTCGCGAAAGTCGACAATGAGACCGAAGACATTGATTACAGTGCCGCCGATGCCATCGGCAACCAGCGTTACCTCACCGACATCGATACCTTTACCCAGGAGTTCCGACTGAGCGGTTCGATGGGCGCGATGGATTGGCTAGCCGGTGCGTTTTATTACAACGAGAGCATCTACTTCGAGAGTGATATCGACTTCGGCACGCAGTGGCGCAACTACGCCAATATCCTGGT
>WTHO01000041.1:1833-4253 GCA_011523115.1 Halieaceae bacterium
TCGAGAGTGATATCGACTTCGGCACGCAGTGGCGCAACTACGCCAATATCCTGGTGGGCGGCAGCCCCGCGGCAGGCGAGGCGGTGATTGGCGGGTTGGAAGCACTCCTGGGCTATCCGACCGGCACCTTCTTCGAGCCCGGCACCGGCGTGTTGGAGACGGCAACCCTCGATAACGAGACTTACTCAGTCTTCGGGCAGGCCTCTTTTGACCTGACCCCTCGCACACAGCTGACATTGGGCTTCAACTACCTCGACGACGAAAAGGATGTCACCCTCTCGCAGGTCAATGACGACGTGTTTTCTCAATTGGCACTCGATGGCGTAGATGGCGCTACTGCACTCACCAACGCAGGTTTTCTCGGCGCATTCCCGGGTGCCTTCCAAGCAACTTTCGGACTACCCTTTACGCCTGAAAACACTGCGCTAATCACTTCGACACCGGCGGGCATAGCGGGATTACAGCAGCTACAGGCAGCTGTATTGGGGCAAGTAGCGGCGGCCGTCGCGATGGCCGATTTATCGAATCCTGCGCAAAATCCCTTCGTCGGTCTGCAAGCCCTGCAGTTTCTGCCGCAAATGCTGGAAGTGCCCAACCTCGCCAATAACGGCTCGTCGCAGGACGACAAGTTCACCTATACCGCGAGCATCAGCCATGATTTCTCAGACCAGTTTAATATGTACCTGACCTACGCGACCGGCTACAAAGCGACGTCTTGGAACCTGTCTCGGGATACGCGACCCACACAGGCCGAGTACGACACGCTGGTCGCAGCGGGCGCTGCACTGCCCAACAACCTCACCATCGGTACGCGGCTGGCGGGACCCGAGGAGTCAGAAGTCCTCGAGTTGGGCATCAAGTACCGCGCGGACTGGGGTTACATCAACGCCGCGATCTTTAATCAGACGATTGAAGGGTTCCAATCCAACGTGTTTACGGGAGCGGGCTTTAACCTTGCCAATGCGGGAGAGCAATCTGTCGATGGCGTCGAAATTGACGTAATGCTGAGACCCACTGAAAACCTCTCGCTGGGCATTTCGGGCACCTACCTTGACCCCTTCTACGACTCTTTTGTTGGCGCCAACGTTGGTGGCGAATCATCTGATCTGAGTGGCACCAAGCCCGGCGGTATCCCTGAGCTGACGCTGAGTTTCGTCACCTCATACGACTTCTCCATCATGGGTATGGATGCCTGGATTCAGGCCGATTACCGCTATGACAAGGAGGTCGATATTCAGGATGGAGGCGATCTCTCGGAGTCCAACATCCTGCTGGAGTCGACCAACAGCCGAACGCGTGAGGTCGGCCTGCTCAATGCCAGTATTGGTATCGCCAAGAATGGTTGGGAGTTCCGCGTGTGGGGCAGAAACTTGACCAACGATGAGTACCTGATTACCTGGTTCCCCTCCGTTGCTCAAACAGGCAGCTTCTCGGGCTATCCCAACCAGCCTCGCATGTGGGGTGCAAGCATCAAGAAGAGCTTCTAATCCTCACGCGCTTCGAACTGGCGCCGCCACCGTCCCCGGTGCGGCGCCAAGATCGTTTTATTTAACCCAAATGGGCGAACTCCACACCCGCTCCTGAAGCGTTGTTTTCAGGTCGGGTCGCGGCTCAACACCTGCACGATTGGCATCCCAGGTCGACCATCGGCAGGTCGGGTTCTCCAGGGCCCGCACGTAATAGAAAGCGCGGCTGTCGGGGTCATAGTCGGGGTCCTGCCACACTGTCTTCAACTCGGCGGCGCCAACGCCCTCGGTAATACTGCAATCGGTGATATCAACCCGGGCACCGTTATCACCGCACCGGTGAGTGTCGGGGTCAGGAGTCAGACCATCTGAGCACGCCACGTCGTAGACCTGCTCGTAGGTTTCACCCTCCTTCTCCCAGCCCTTGATGATCTGTAATCGCTGTAGCGCCGTGCCACGCGGATCGGCACTGGCCCAAGCCACAAATCGCGGCGCCTCGTCTGTCTTGGCCAACTCGCCACCCATCGCCACACCCCCGGCGTAGGCCTCCTCGATCATGGTCTGGGAATTGAGGAGATCAGCAGTGTAGTCATAGCCTGCAAAAAATCGCACCCGCATCCGCGGCCCGGAAGTCGCAAAGGTTTCCTTGCGGCGAAACGCATCGTAGATGGCATCCCGCGTATTTTCTTCAGCCCAGACACCGGTCACACCCGAGGCGCTCCAGCTCTCGAAGCCACCGCCGTAGGTGTAAGTCCGCCCGTCGACCTCGGTCAACGTGTCGGGGGCCAAGAAGCGTGCGAACAGGCCATACATGGTATCGACCGGCACCGAGCCGCGGCGCTCGGGCAGCCCATCCAACAGGCCCGCCTTGGAGAAATAGGTCTCCTCGTCGTCACTGGTGCCCGCCACGTGGGTATCACTCGCCGCCACGAAACCGAACTGGTAGGGGTTCTT
>WTHO01000259.1 GCA_011523115.1 Halieaceae bacterium
GATGGTTGCGGCGGATGGTTCATACGTGGATGGCACGTTTGGCCGGGGCGGGCACGCTACCCGTATCCTCGAGTCTCTGTCACCACGAGGATCATTGCTGGCGCTTGATCAAGACCCCGAGGCGGCAGCGGTGGCTGAGCTTATTTGCGCAAATGACAGCCGGATGCGATTCAGATCGACAAATTTTCGGGCGCTGGCTGACTGCGCAGCGCCCGGCAGTGTTCAAGGTGTCCTGCTGGATCTCGGTGTGTCCTCGCCTCAGCTTGATAATCCGGCCAGGGGCTTCAGCTTTTCCCACGATGGACCGCTCGACATGCGTATGGACCCGGAGGGCGGTCAATCTGCGGCCGACTGGTTGGCCAATGTTAAAGAGGCTGAGCTCGCCAGAGTGCTGAAGGAATTGGGTGAGGAGCGATTCGCTCGCCGGATTGCGAGAGCAATTGTTAATGCTCGTCGAGAGGGGCCCATTCAGCGGACCGCGCATCTTGCTGAAATTATCTCGGCCGCGAACCCAAAGTGGGAACCGAACAAGCATCCGGCAACCCGGAGTTTTCAAGCCATCAGGCTGCACATCAACAGTGAATTGGAGTCACTGCAAGACGCGTTGAGTGCTGCGTTGTCGGTGCTGGCCAAAGGGGGTCGACTGGTGGTGATCAGTTTTCACTCGCTTGAGGATCGGATCGTTAAGCGTTTTATTCGAAATGCGAGCAGGGGGCGGCAGCTCCCCCCAGGCGTGCCTATCAGCTTTGAGGAGCAGCAGGTCAGCCTTAAGCCAATCGGTAAAGCTGTCATGCCGTCTCCGACTGAGGTGGCGGCCAACCCTCGAGCCAGATCGGCGGTCATGCGAATAGCGGAGCGGATATGATGGCTCGCGCATCCTCATCCCGTTTGT
The DNA here is from genome assembly GCA_011523115.1 of Halieaceae bacterium. Taxonomy (GTDB): domain Bacteria; phylum Pseudomonadota; class Gammaproteobacteria; order Pseudomonadales; family Halieaceae; genus Luminiphilus. The sequence goes on from WTHO01000259.1 coordinate 893, forward strand.
TGCTCCTGCTCTTGCTGGCCGCGGGTGCCATGGCCTCAGCGATGGGTATTGTGGCCAGTACCCATCATGTCCGCGAGGGATACGCGCGTCTGCAGGTGCTGGAGCTCGAGCGATGGCGATTACAGGAGCAGTACACCCGCCTCCTGCTTGAAACTAATACTTGGGCTGCGCCCCATCGCATTAGTCAGATTGCCTCAGAACAGCTATCCATGCAGGCCCCTGATTTGAGCCGGTCGCAGGTGGTGGCCGAATGAAGCTGACGCGGCCAGCAAATGAGCTGCCAAGGTGGCGATTTCTGGCTGTTTGCGCTGCGCTGCTCACGCTTGCCATTACGCTGCTGGGTCGACTCGTATTGCTTCAGGTCACTGATGGTGGTCAGGGGGCGATGTTTCTGAAAGAGCAGGGCGCGCTGAGAACAGTTCGCACCGCTGAAATTCCGGTATATCGAGGGCTCATCACAGATCGCAACGGCACGCCGCTTGCGGTGAGTTCGCCGGTGGTCTCGCTCTGGGCCAATCCCCAGACGCTCAGAGACAGTCCCCGGCTGGATGAGCTGGCCACACTCTTGGATCTTGATAGCGCCGTATTACAAGATAAGTTGGCCCTCTATGCTGAAAAGCAGTTCATGTATCTGGCGCGGCACCAGACCCCGGACTTTGCGAGGAAGGTGCTGCGAGAGAACATCCCCGGTGTTCACGGGGAGCGTGAATACCGACGTTACTATCCAGCGGGTGAGGTTACGGCTCAGGTTCTGGGCCTCACCAATGTTGATGGTCATGGCATAGCTGGTGTTGAGCTGGGTTTTGAAGCCTGGTTGCGAGGGGTCCCTGGCAAAAAGCGATTTATCAAAGATTTACACGGTGATGCGGTACGGGATTTCGGTGTAGTCGAGGAGCCACGCCCCGGTAACGCATTGGCGCTGAGTCTCGATCTGCGGCTTCAATATGCGCAGCACCGGGAGTTGCAGCGGGCGATGAAGGAGACAGGAGCGTCGGCGGGTTCCGCGGTAACGGTCGACGCCTGGACCGGCGAGGTGCTGGCGGTCAGCAACTACCCCGTGTTTAACCCTAATAGTCGCGAAGCATTGGATTTTGGCGGTGCGCGTAACCGCGCTCTGACCGATGCCTACGAGCCGGGCTCGATCATCAAAACGCTGACGCTGGTTGCTGCATTGGAAAGCGGTCAGTTCCATATCGACAGCCTTGTCGACACCTCACCCGGTCGAATACGGGTTGGCGCCAAAGTGCTCCACGATCCCCGCAACTATGGGGAAATATCGGTCTCGACCATTATCGAGAAGTCGAGCCAGGTTGGGGTCACAAAAATCGCCCAAGCGATAGGTCACGAGGCGATTCTGGATGTCCTCTACCGATTTGGACTGGGTGAATCGACGGGTACCGGATTCCCCGGCGAGCGCGCCGGCCGATTGCCGGGGCCAGCGCACTGGAGCGACATAGACAAAGTCACCCTCGCTTTTGGCTACGGCCTCACCGCCACCCCCATTCAATTAGCGCGCGCTTACGCGGTCATTGCGAGTGGGGGGGTTCGTCGTCCCCTCACTCTGCTTAAGCAGACCGCAGATACGCCCGCATCCGGTGAGCGGGTCGTTGATGATGCGGTGGCGCAACAGGTTCTCGAGGTGCTGGATCGAGTGACGGAGCCGGGCGGCACCGCGACGTTGGCTCAAGTCCGCGGTTTTTCGGTGGGTGGGAAGACCGGCACAGTGCACAAGGTGGGACAAGGCGGTTATCTGGACGACCAATATGTCGCGCTGTTCGTTGGTATTGCCCCCATGGATTCGCCTCGGTATGTCACTGCCGTGCTGATTGATCAGCCTCGCGGAGATCACTACGGAGGTGGTTTGGCTGCGGCGCCAGTCTATTCCCGCATCACTGAAGAGGTCCTGCGGATTCGCAACGCACAGCCCAACAGGGCTGGCATGGGCGCCCTTTTGGCGGTCTCAGGGGGTGCGCAATGACCATGAATTTGCGGGCTCTGCTGGATGCGCCGATGGTGCCTGACATCGTTGTAGGTGATCTCGTTCTGGATAGCCGGCAGGTCAAGCCCGGTGATGCATTTGTCGCGATGCCCGGTAGCGAGAAGGATGGCCGGCAATACATCTCGGCCGCGTTCGAGCGCGGCGCATCAGCTGTGCTTTGCGAGGCAGAGGGCGCCCCTGAGCAGGGTGATTCTCCTATCGTGCCTTTGCCTGCGCTGCGCTCCCGGTTGGGTGCGTTGGCCAACCGATTTTATGGGTCGCCGTCAGAGGCGCTCACCCTGATCGCTGTCACCGGCACCAACGGCAAAACGTCGGTGGTTGATTTGACGGCGCAGATGCTTCGCCACGTTGGTCATAAGGTGGGTTCTATTGGCACTTTGGGGGCACGGCTCAATCAAGCTCCTGTCGAAACCGGTAATACCACACCTGATTGCCTTGCCTTGCATCGCCAACTCCGCGACTGGCGAGATAAAGGCGTGGGTGTTGTCACGCTTGAGGCATCAAGTCATGCGTTGGATCAGGGCAGGCTCGACGGACTATCGGTGGATACGGGCCTATTCACCAATCTGTCGCGTGACCATCTGGACTATCACCCATCGATGCAAGCTTATTGCGATGCAAAGTTGAAGTTGTTTCGTGATTTCAATCCGGCCAGACGGATTTACAACGCCGATGACGACATGATCTCCCAGCACGCGGATGTCTGGTCTGAGGGGGGGATAGGGATCTCGGTGGGCTCGCGACCCGGCGAGGTGTCGTTCGAAGTGCGCCAAACGGCCCCGCTGCTGGTCGCGGTATCGACGCCCTGGGGCGATGGCGAGCTTAAGTCGACGCTGTCCGGTCGGTTTAATGCGTTCAATTTGGTAGCGGCGCTCACCGTAACGCTGGCTTCAGGCGTTCCTTTTTCTGATGCCCTATCTGCGGCGGAGGGCGCACTGCCCGTGGCAGGACGATTACAGACAGTTGATGACGCCTCCGATATCACAGTCATTATCGACTACGCCCATACGCCTGACGCTCTGGCCAGAGCACTGTCTGCCCTTGCGGAGTCCGATCACTGTGGTCAGCTTTGGGTGTTGTTCGGTTGTGGGGGCGATCGTGACCGCGGCAAACGGGCCGAGATGGGCGAAGTAGCCTGTCGTTTCGCGGATCGCGTGGTGATCACCAGCGACAACCCGCGCTCGGAGACGCCGGCTTCAATTATCGAGGATATTCTTGAGGGCTGCGGTGATTGTGCGCCACTAGTGGAGGTGGATCGTGCTGCGGCGATCGCGTTTGCGGTCTCTCAGGCACACGCGGGAGATACGGTACTGATAGC
>WTHO01000140.1:0-6622 GCA_011523115.1 Halieaceae bacterium
CATCTGATGCAACTGCTCTGTCTGGTCGCCATGGAACCGCCAAATTCGCTGGAAGCCGAAAGTATCCGCGATGAGAAGGTCAAAATCGTCAAAGCGCTGAGGCCCGTAGACCCGGCGACGGTGAAAGAGCACGTTGTGCGTGGCCAGTACAGCCAGGGTGTTATCAATGGTCAGGCCGTACCGGGGTATCTCGAGGAAGAGGGTTGCGCAACGAGCGCCAGCGATACCGAGACCTTTGTAGCCATCAAGGCCTATGTGGATAACTGGCGATGGTCCGGAGTTCCCTTTTATCTCCGGACTGGTAAGCGTATGCCGGACAAAGTCACCGAAATTAGCATCCAGTATAAGGCCCTGCCTCACCACATTTTCGGTGAGGGCGAGTCCGCCGAGCCCAACCGCCTGATCATTCGTCTGCAGCCCAATGAAGGCATTGAGATGTCGATGGTGTCTAAACGCCAAAGTTTGAAAGACAAGCTGTCCCTGCAAACACACACGCTCAATTTTGATTTTCGGGAAGATGGCGACATTGACCGAATTCCGGACGCCTACGAGCGCCTGTTCCTCGATGCGATCAACGGAGACCCCTCTTTGTTCGTCGGTCGAGAAGAGATCGAGGAAAGCTGGCGTTGGTGCGACCAAATTATCGCCGCCTGCGAACAGGGTGATGTGGGCGTGAGTGCCTATCAAGCGGGGAGTTGGGGGCCCAGCAAGTCGGAGCTGCTGATCGATCGCGATGGGCGAAGCTGGAATGTCTGATTGGCATACGTTTCCGGATCGCCATGGATTGGATCGCGCGCTCGCCATGGAGGTATTGCAGCGTCTTGAAGATGCCCTTGAGTCTCGGGGCGCGGCATACCTGGTGGTCTCGGGCGGTAGCACGCCCGCTGGACTATTTTCGATACTGGCTCAGGCCGCGATCGACTGGCCGCGGGTCACGATCATTCTGGCTGATGAGCGCTGGGTCGATACGGGGCACGATGACAGCAATGAGCGCCTGGTGCGATCCACGCTATTGAAAGGGCCTGCAGCTGATGCCCAATTTCTGACGTTGATCCCCAAGCCGGGTGATGCGGAGGCCAATATTGCCCAGCTATCGGAAACAGTGAATGCGCTGCCCCGATTTGACGTGGTGCTTTTGGGTATGGGCGAGGATGCGCACACCGCCTCTTTGTTTCCCTGTGCCGAAGAACTGGAGGAGGGACTCACAACGACGGAGGGTGCACTGATGACGCGACCCAGCACAGCGCCCTATCAAAGAGTGTCGCTGTCAAGGCGGCGTCTGCAACACACTGAGTGCGGGATGGTGCACATCGTGGGAGAAGCAAAGCGGTCGGTCCTTGAGCGGGCGGAACATAATCCTGACCCGTTGCGCCACCCTGTGTCAGCCTTTTTGGGTGCAGAGGGTTTTGACTGCTGGTGGTCGCCTTAGTGGCTGCCCGCTAACCCCTGTAACGGGCAAAAAAAGGGGGCATAGCCCCCAAAGTACTCACTGGTTTGGGGTCGCTCAGGCAGCGACACCCAGATTCTGTTTCAGCATCGTCAAGGCCATGGTGAGGCCAGTATCCAGCATGCGGTTCGAGAACCCCCACTCGTTGTCGTACCAGGCCAGGACCTTCACCAACTTTCCCTGAACGCGAGTGTGGTTTGCATCGAAGTTGCTTGAAAAGCGGTTGTGATTGAAATCAATCGATACCAGAGGCTGCGCGTTGTAACCGAGAACCCCTGCCGTGTCAGCCTCTGCCGCTTTCAGCATGATGGCGTTGATTTCATCGACCGAGGTTGAGCGCGACGCGGTGAAAGTGAGATCCACGAGCGACACGTTCAATGTGGGTACCCGCACAGCAAGACCGTCGAGCTGCCCCTTTAGCTCCGGCATCACTAATCCGATCGCTGCTGCGGCACCTGTTTTCGTAGGGATCATGCTGTGGGCTGCAGCGCGCGCGCGGTAGGGGTCGCTGTGGTAAACGTCAGACAGATTCTGATCATTGGTGTAGGCATGAATGGTCGTCATCAGCCCCTGCTCGATACCGACTGAGTCGTAGAGAGGTTTGGCAATGGGTGCGAGACAGTTGGTGGTGCAAGAGGCATTCGACACAATCACATCCGCGTCAGTAAGCGTGGTGTGGTTGATTCCGTAGACCACCGTGGCATCCATACCTTTACCCGGTGCCGACACCAGTACCCGCTTGGCGCCCGCACTCAGATGCTTGCGAGCAGACTCTCGTTCGGTGAAGAGACCGGTACATTCGAACACGATGTCTACCGATAATTCGCCCCAAGGCAAGGCTGACGGATCGTGCTCGGACAAGATCCGAATACGATCAGTGCCCACCAGCATGTCGGGTCCTTCAACGGAGACAGGCTGATGAAAGTGACCGTGGGTCGTATCGAACTGGGTAAGGTGCGCGTTCATGTCCGGCGAGCCGAGATCATTGATCGCCACAATCTGCATTTTGTCGTTTAAATCTGGACGCTCATAAAACGCCCGTAGGATGTTTCTTCCGATCCGTCCGTAACCGTTGATCGCTACATTGATCATGCTTCCAGCTCCTTCATCAGTCATGTTTCTAAAGACACGTTGACGCGCTGTGTCAGGGCTATCTGACTAGGTAAGTCTGCACCAAAATGTAGTTTTATTACAATAGTAAGCGCAAAATATGCGACGAATCGGACTTTATTTATGTTTTATTACATAATTTAAAGATAAAATCGCTTGGTGGGTGTTATATCCCACGCCAAGTCGCGGACTTTTCACGGCATCCAGCAATCCAAGGGAGCGCACAGAGAGCGCCAAGTCATGAATCAAGACGGCAATTTGTTAACAGCGCTCAGTGCGGCGCTGCCCGATTTGAATAAATCCGAGGCGAAGGTCGCCAATGCGATTCTTGAGGACCCGGAGGCGGCGACACGGTCGAGCATTGCGGTTCTGGCCGCGGCAGCTCAAGTCAGCGAACCCAGTGTGAACCGCTTCTGCAAGCGATTCGGTGCAAAGGGATTCCCTGACTTTAAATTACGTCTCGCGCGGTCCCTCGTGTCTGGTGTTCGTTACATCAGCCGTGCGGTCGAGATGGATGACGATATCGATACCTATCCCCGCAAGCTCTTTGACAACACGATTACCGCGCTGATGCTGGCCAGAGATCAACTGCCTTTGAGCGCGATTGAGCGCGCGGTCGATTACCTCGCGCAGGCTCGGCACATTTATTTCCTCGGTCTGGGTACCTCTGCAGCAGTGGCGCAGGATGCGGAGCACAAATTTTTTCGTTTTAAAGTCCCTGTGACGACCTGCACTGACCCCCTCATGCATCGCATGCTGGCAGCGGGTGGCGGGGTCGGCGATGTCTTCTTTTTTATTTCGCATACCGGAAGAACCGAAATTCTGGTGGAAACTGCGGAGTTGGCGCGCACGACCGAGGCCACGGTAGTGTCATTGACGGCGGAGGGTTCGCCGCTGGCGGCAGCCAGTCATCTCAGTATTGGCCTGAGCGTCTCGGAAAACACAGAGGAATATCTGCCTATGACGTCTCGCATCGTTCAACTAGCGGTGCTCGACGTTTTAGCGACGGGCATGACACTGCGGCGCGGCGAGGGCATTTTGCCCCATCTGGCGCGCATTAAAGATAGTTTGAAGTCGACGCGCTTCCCCTCCGGGGACTGACAAACGACTTCTTTCACAATCTGAGGAGAAACCATGGTCGAGGTGGTCGATACTGCCCCGTTGCGCGCCCATGTGCGGTTGCTGGGCGACATACTGGGCAAAATTATTCGCGACAATGCAGGCGAAGCGCTGTTCGACCGGGTAGAGCAGATTCGTTTGCGCTCCAAAGAGGCTCAGGACAGTGATACCTGGGAGGCGCTCGATCAGTTGCTCGCCTCTCTCGAAGAGGGCGAATTCCTCGTTATAGCGCGTGCATTTAGTCAGTTTCTTAATCTGGCCAATATTGCTGATCAGCAGCACACGACTTCGGTACAGACCGAGCCTCATTTTTCCGCCAGCTCGACGCTGCAAAAAACGCTAAGGGTGCTGCAGACCAAGGCGAAGGATACGGAGATTCAGGCGGCGATCGACAAACTGCACATTGACCTGGTACTTACTGCGCACCCCACTGAAATCACCCGCCGTACGCTCATTCACAAACATCGGGCGCTGAGCGACTGCCTGAATGCGCTCGACTCTGCAGTTCAGAGTGATATGACGCGGCAACAGACGCAGCGCCGAATCGCCGAGCTCGTATCACAGATCTGGCATACCGAGGAGTTCAGAACCGACAGACCGACGCCGGTTGATGAGGCGCGCTGGGGATTCGCAGTGATTGAAAATTCTCTCTGGGATGCGGTGCCGCAATTTCTCCGGCAAGTTGATGCGGTCTGTGACGCCTACTCGCTGCCTCTGCCCAGCGCGGATTGGTCGCCTATCAAAATATCCAGCTGGATCGGCGGTGATCGGGATGGTAATCCCAACGTCACAGCAGGCGTGACCCGCGAGGTCTTGCTGTTGGCACAGTGGCAAGCCTGTGAATTGTTCAGTGCCGACGTTGCACAACTCCATGAGGAGCTCTCGGCGACGACCGCGACAGCATCTTTCAAAAGCTCAGCTATGGATGCCAGAGAGCCTTACCGGGCAGTGCTGAAGCCACTCCTCGTGACGCTGCGCAGGCAACGTCAGGCGCTGGAGGCAGCGTTGAATCAGGGAGCACCGGCACCGGCGCCCCTCACCCTCGATGTGTTATTGGCGCCACTTCAGGCTTGCTTCGAGAGTCTCATCGCTTGCGGCTTGACCGAGATGGCGCGGGGTGCGTTGTGGGATACATTGCGCCGGGCTCATTGCTTTGGCCCTTATCTCATCCAGTTGGATATCCGCCAGGAGAGTGGCCGCCATCGCTCGGTTATGAGTGCCATCACGCAATTACTGGAGGTCGGTGACTACAGCCAGTGGCCCGAGGAGAAGAAGGTCAAGTGGTTACAGCATGAGCTCAGCAGCCCACGTCCCTTGATCCCCTGGGACAGTCCCTTTGATGCCAAGGATCAGGAGGTGCTCGATACCTTTAGCACCATATCGACCACGCCAGAAGCGGCTTTGGGTGCTTACGTGATTTCCATGGCATCCTCGCCTTCTGATGTGTTGGCTGTTCAACTGCTGTTGAAATCCACCGGCTGCTCTGAACGCATGCCCGTGGTGCCGCTATTTGAGACACTGAGCGATCTGGACAACGCCTCGCCCGTCATTGATGCGCTACTCACTGATCCAGCGTATCGGGCCCGTATCGACAAAAAACTGATGGTGATGATCGGTTACTCCGACAGCGCCAAGGATGCCGGCATGCTGGCAGCGGGATGGGCGCAATATCGTGCGCAGGAGGCGTTACTCGAAACTTGCCGTGCCCATGGCGTAGCGCTGACTTTGTTTCACGGCCGTGGCGGCACGATTGGTCGCGGCGGTGCGCCGGCTCATCAAGCCCTCCTATCTCAGCCGCCCGGGTCACTGGCTCAGGGCTTGCGGGTCACCGAGCAGGGCGAAATGATCCGAACCAAGCTGGGTATGACGCCGCTGGCGGTGAATACTTTGGGGCAGTACGCGAGTGCGATTTTGCAGGCCAATCTGGTGCCACCCCCGGAGCCCACGCCGGTATGGAGAGAGGTGATGGAACAACTCGCTGCGCAGTCCTGCGATGTCTATCGCCGCTGGGTGCGAGAGGATCCTCAGTTCGTTCCGTACTTCAGGCAAGCTACACCGGAGCAGGAGCTGGCATCTCTGCCCTTGGGTTCAAGGCCGGCACGCCGAAAACTCGATGGGGGCATTGAAAGTTTGAGGGCGATCCCTTGGATATTTGCATGGATGCAGAACCGCCTCATGTTGCCTGCATGGCTGGGTGCTGGCGAGGCGCTGCAGTCCGCTCTGGAATCGGGCAAGCTCGAGATGATCCGAGAGATGCTGAGGGAGTGGCCCTTCTTTCGCGCGCGGCTCTCCATGCTGGAGATGGTTTTCGCCAAGTCAGACCATACGCTGTCGGCGCACTACGATCAGTTGCTCGTTGAGCCTGATCTCGCCTCGGTCGGTCAGCGGCTTCGTCATCAGTTGCAGCGCGACATCGACACGCTGCTTACCATCCTTGAGAGTGATCAACTGCTTGCGCACGATCAGTGGGTGCAACAAAGTATCGGCCTGCGCAATATCTACAGCGCCCCACTCAATTTGCTCCAGGCAGAACTATTGAGGCGCGTCCGAGCCGAGACAAAACCGGAAATTCAGCAGGCTTTGATGGTGACGATGGCGGGTATAGCGGCTGGTATGCGCAACACGGGGTGATGCGCCGGAGGGCTACGCTGTGAAAGGAGCTTTACACGTCGTGCTCTGTCAGCCGGAGATCCCGCCTAATACCGGCAATATCATCAGGCTCTGTGCCAATACGGGTGCCGCTCTGCATCTGATCGAACCCCTGGGTTTTGAGTTTGACGACGCCCGCCTGCGGCGCGCAGGGCTGGATTATCGGGAGTTTGCCAAGGTTCAGATTTGGCAGGATTTTGAAAGTTACCGCAGTGACCATCCAGACCGACGGATCATTGCGATTGAGACCTCGGGACCGCAGTCTTATTCTACCTTCCGCTATGAGAGCGGGGATGC
>WTHO01000140.1:6722-10071 GCA_011523115.1 Halieaceae bacterium
ACTCCACAGCACGATATGGCGTGACCGCACGCCATCGGGCGCTCCGCCGGAGACGATCGTATTGATGACCAACACTGCAGAGTCGGCTGATGTCACCAGATAAGTGATCAGCAGCACTACGCAAAGCGTGGCCACAGGGGGAACCCAATCAGCAGCAAACAACCGCTCGACGGTGGCGAATAATTGTGCGGATAGATCGGCCTCAAGGATGCCGCCTTGTGCCACGCCGCGCAGTTCTAAATCCAAGGCGGTGCCGCCGACAATACAGAACCATGCAAAGCACATGAGTGCGGGAAGCAGGATGGCACCGATAACATATTCGCGGATAGTCCGGCCCCGGGACACTCTGGCTAAAAAGAGGCCGACAAACGGCGTGAAAGCGATCCACCATGCCCAGTAAAAAATAGTCCAGGCGGATTGCCAGTCACTCAGTGACTGCGCGGTCGCCGTATCCCCACCATTCCAGACGGTTACTGACATTGCTGGAATACCCTTGAGATATGCCACGAGGCCGGCAATGAACATTTCTCCTGCGAAGGCGGTGGCACCGAAGACCACGAAAATGATCAGAAGCAACCAGGACAATGCCATGTTGAGGTTGGACAGTAAGCGTATCCCCCTGCCGATGCCTGACAGGGCTGAGAGCATGGCTGCCAGCGTCAGCAACGTCACGGCCATCGACAGCGCAGACAAACTGGGTTTTCCCTCGTTCACGAGCCATGACCAATTCGTAATTTGATGCACACCAAAGGTCAATTGATTCACGCCGTAGCCGATCGTGACGCCAATGCCAATGATGGTCGCGAGGATGGCCGCGGCGTCGACGACAGCGCCGACCCGTCGACCAATCTCAGGGCTCAGCACTGCGGTGAAGGGTGAGCGTATGGTGAGCGGCAGGTCTCGGCGATAAGCGAAGTAGGCGAGGGACATACCCGCGATCGCATAGCAGCCCCAGGGGGTCAGGCCGTAGTGAAGCAAAGTCCATTTATAGGCTGCGGGCAGATTGTCCCGGCCAAGCGCTTCAGTGCCGCCCGCGATGACGTCTGGGTTGTTGGTGAAGTGAGCCAGCGGCTCAGCGGTCGAGTAGGTGAGCATGCCGACGCCAATGCCTGCGCCAAACATCATCGAGAACCAGGCAAAGCGACTGAATTCGGGGCGACTGTCATTCGCCCCCAGGCGCACGTGCCCGGTTCTGGGCAGCACTGCCAGTAACAGGGCCGTCACCATGAAGACCGCGGTGGCGTAGACATACCAACCGCCGAAATAGCTGATGGTGCGTGATTGAATGTCCATCAGTATATTGCCCGCATCAGGTGCCAGAGATGCCCAAAGCACCAGACTAACGACGACGATTTTTACGGAAATGGCAACCCAGCGGTTTTGGCCCGCATAGAATCCGGTCGAATCTACGCGGGTGGCAATGTCGGACATTTGGTCTCCTAGTGGGAGGCGTGGCTGACCCGTTGAGTCGGCGGTGTCACGAGCCTGCGGCTCACTGCATGCAGGCTTTCCTTCAGCGCTTCGGCAGATGACAGTTCAGTCGCTTCGGCCCAGTCTCTGAGCGACGTTGACAATACCGCGTCATACCCCTTTTTTTCTAATGTGTCGCGGGCGGCCGCCAGTGTCTCATAAAGTGGCGCCAGTGTTGAGGAGAGCGCCGGTTGGGCCCGGACGAGCTGATCCAGATAAGCCAGGCTGATGATGGGGTCGGCGGGCCACGTGACCGGATACTGCTGCTGAGGATTAAATAGGGAACCCTGGTCGGCGAGTTCGGCTGCGGCGATCTCATTGTCTGTAAGGTACTCACTGGGCATCAATGCGAAAACGTCGATGCCCCGAATAATCTCGGTGCCATAAATTCGACCCCGGTACCAGTAAGTGGACCAATACCCTCCCGTGACCAGATCATCAGCATCAATCGGACCTCGATCAAAATAAGCAATCTCAATCGGCGCGCTGGAGTCAGTGAAATCCATCACCGAAACGCCACCCTGATACCAAGCCTGGACAAAAATATCTCGCCCGGGCACGGGTATAATCGAGCCGTTGTGTGCGACACAGTTTTCGGTGTCACCCTGCGGTGCGGGCATTTTGAAGTGATTTTTGAAAATCAGCTTACCGTCGACGATGTCATAGATGGCGTCGGCGCCCCAGGTGAGCGGGTCATAAGTGCGGCAACGTGGCCGCATGCCTCCGCCCCATTCATCGGTAAACAAGACCTTGGTGCCATCGTTGTTAAAAGTGGCTGAGTGCCAGTAGGCGAAACCGGTGTCGCTGACCGCATCGATCCGTTTCGGCGAACGTGGCTCGCTGATATCAAACAAAATACCGTTCCCAGAGCATGCCCCCGCGGCCAGATTCTGGCTGGGGAAGACCGTGATGTCGTGGCATTCGTCGGTGCGGCTCGTCTCCTGTGTGTCGTCACCGTGGTCACCGCCGCGCCACAGACCGGCCAGCGCGCCGCTCTCGGGATCGGCAAATACGGTAGGGCTGTCGATGATGCGTGCCTCAGAAGGGTTTTCAACGGGAATCTCGATGACGTCGATACGAAAAAGCGCGGTTCGATCGTCGCCCGGTGACTCATCGAAACATCCCGGCAGTTCTTCTTGATCGCGCACTCGGGAAATACCCGAGTTGTAAACGATCAATTTGCCCTCTGCGCCCGGCCCGGATACAACAGAGTGAGTATGCGAGCCGCGGCAAGTCTGCACGGCCCCCACTTGCCGAGGCCGCGTTAGCTCACTGATATCGAAAATACGCAGCCCGCGAAATCGCTCGTCACTGACATCCGCGCTGACGCCCTCTAGTCCACAATCGACTCTGCCGCGGGTCTCCTCTACCGACATGATGAGCAGGTCGCCAACAATCGATACGTCGCCCTGGCCGCCCGGACAGACCACTGATGCCAGCAGTGCGGGGATGCCGTTCTCACCCAGCCGGTAAATGTTAAAGCCGTGATAGCTCCCTGCCACCATCACGTCGTCTCGAAACGCGATATCAGTGTTCGAAAAGCTCAGCATGGGTGAGCGCGGGTCGGGTTTGCTGTCCTCATCATCGTCCTCGTCGCTACCGGCGTCGGCAACCACACCGGCGTTGCCATCACTGGTAGGGATTGCTACGTCGTGCTCGTGTTCGCTGGCAACAGCTGACAGGGCGTGCTGGTCAGTATCCTCGTCAAGTGGCTTTTTGAGGAATCGTTCGGGGGGTAATTCGGCGGGATTCGCAGGATCGTAAAATCCGGCCGGCTTCGGCATTGCAATGATCTTGTGGAGGTTCCAGATCGCCTCGCCGGCATCATCGAAGCCTGCGGCCAGTCGTGCTCTGGGATCTTCCGACAGACCAAGCAGGA
>WTHO01000140.1:10171-12020 GCA_011523115.1 Halieaceae bacterium
TCATCGAAGCCTGCGGCCAGTCGTGCTCTGGGATCTTCCGACAGACCAAGCAGGATTTCGTGCATTAATTCAATTTCTTTGCTCTGGTCTTTGGTAATGTCGTTCGTGAACTCAAACAAAACCGGGTCATAAGCTGACCCCGGTTGCTCCATCAAGTCATCGACCATTTCAATCGCCCCCTCGTGATGCGCGATCATCAGCGTCAGGAACTGCTGATCAAACGCCACTCCGGATGCGTCGGTCAAAGCTTGCATCTGTTCCGCCGACGCCATGCCGCGCATAGCGTGATGTTCATGCGGACTCAGAGGAGGATCTGAATCCTCGCCACGTTGCTCAAGCCACTGCGTCATAAAGGCGATTTCGTCATCTTGCGACGCATCGATGCGTCCGGCGATTTCAAGAACATCGGGGGAGTTGGTTCTGACAGGCGCAAGTGCGGCCATGGCGAGAGCCTGTCGGTGGTGCGGGATCATATTTTGCATGAATCGCACGTCACTTTTGGTGTAACTGGTATTGGCGATCGCGATTGCCTGTTCGGCGCTGAGGTCGCGCGAACCCTCGCCCGGTGCACCCGGTTGAATCACAGGCTGAGCCAAGACAGGTGAATTCGGTGTCAGATAGACGAGAACTGCGAGAGTTAACGCGACCGCGTAGGGGGGGGCGATTTGAGCATGGACCGCTGGCCTATCAAAGGGCTTCAGAAAAAAAGAGTGCTGCGCCTGCATTGCTATCGCTGACCTCCTTGGGTCATTCGGGGAAGGGTGTGAAGCCTTGGGGTGTTTTCGCTTTTGCCCAGCTTACAACCGCAAAACGCTTGCCCGAGATCAGGGGCTCGGCAGCGTGGATGTAGCGATGGTCAGACGGGAACGCAATCATCATGCCTCTCTTGGGTGCGATGCGATACTCGAAATTAGGGAAAAACAGCGCACCGCCCTCAAAGCCCTCATTGAGGTAGATCAGAATGCTGTAGTCGCGGTCCAGTGATCGCTTCCAGGTATGGCTGCCTTCATCCCAGTATTCGCTGTCTGAGTGCGCGTTATACCGCCCACCGGGCCCGTATTTCAGGACAGAGGGTGGCTCAATCGTATCCAGATCAGCGCGAAAAAAACGGGTGACATAATCGCGATAGCCTCTGACCACCTCCCGCAGCACATCCGTCTTGTATTCTGCGAGGTCGATGGTTTCGGTAATGCGGCCCTCGTGAAACTCATACTTGACTTCGCCCGACTCGACATAGCTTTCGGTATCTTGCACCCACAAACTTTGTGTCGATTGCGCGTCCATGAACGCGCACCAGTCCTCGCACATGGCTGCGCTGAGAAAACCCTCAACAATCAGTACGCCCGGCGGTGCAACCATTTTGGAGACGCTTCCCGCTCCGGGAGGTTCAGGGCAAAAGCGCCTCATTGCAACGTTGCGAAAGGCAGGCAGAAACCAACCGGCATCAGTGTAGAGGTCTTGGGGTGTGGAAGGGGTTGCACTGGCGGGCCCCAGTGCGCCACAGCAGTGCTTGAATCGCTTGCCACTCCCGCAACTGCAGGGCGCGTTTCTTGAAGTCATAAATCCGTCGGCTTTTAACCAGAAGTTATTGCTTATGCGTGGGTCGCTGCCTTCGTGACGGAGCGACGCAGGCGGAGATAGTAGTCAAAAAAGGGCGGTCGACTCAAACGATTATGCCCCGTTAGAGGACCTCAATGCTGGATCACTAATGCTTTTCGGACGTCTACAAAGTGACAGCACCCAGCGCATCCCAAGACGGCGGCGATCAATAGGGAAGGGTAATCTGTCAAGGCCAGTCGCATGGAAATCAAAAGCAGCGCCCCGGATGCAATATGCAGGATGATTCCGG
>WTHO01000140.1:12120-15696 GCA_011523115.1 Halieaceae bacterium
AGTCGCATGGAAATCAAAAGCAGCGCCCCGGATGCAATATGCAGGATGATTCCGGGGGCACCGGTTCCGCCCTGTTGTTTGTGTCGGCGCTGAAGCCATAGAGCCTCGAACGCCATACCCAACAAGATGCAATCAAGTAGCCGGGGAATCGACAGCCACTCGATCACGAATCAAGCCCGCGCCAGTCCCAGAAGTTGGGCCACGTCTTTAAAAAAGACTCGCACGTGCGCAAGGGGGCGTCGCCGTACTAACTTTTTGGTCGTGTAAGACTGCCAGGTCAGACTTTGTACATCGGGATCCCGGCACATGGCGACAAACTTTTCTCTTCGCTTGTCGGTGCCGTACCAGAAGCGCTGCAGCAGGCCCAGTGCCCAGAACACCTTGCCATGCAGTTTCATAAAACGTTTTCGGGCCATTCCCAATGCTTGCGCATCGCCCGTTTCGAGGAAGTCCTGCATGGCGTCCGCCGCAAGACGACCACACAGCATGGCGTAGTAGATGCCCTCGCCCGAGGCGGGCGCGACGACGCCCGCAGCGTCACCCGAGACAAGCACGGCTCGCCCATCATCCCAACGCTTCATCGGTTTCATCGGGATGGGCGCACCTTCCTTTCGCTTGGTGATGGCATCAGTCAGACCGCAGTCCTCTCGCAACGCTGCGACGGACGCCTTGGCCGAGAAGTCCTTGTGGGCGCTACCAACACCGATACTGGCGTTACCGCCGTGCGGAAACACCCAGGCGTAGAAGTCGGGGGACAGTCGTCCCTGATACCAGACGTCACATCGGTCAGGGTCATAGGCTTCCCAATCCTGATCCTCCGGCACCTCGATGATTTCGTGATACGCCAGTACCCAGGGCGTTTTTTCAGCATCGGGTATCGTCGCCCGCGCAACCCCGGAGCGGGCGCCATCTGCCCCAATGACGCTCCGCGCTGTCACTGTGACGCTGCGCGGGTCATCGTCTTTGGTTTGGTAGGTCAGTGAGATGAGGTCACCGTCATACCGCAAGGACTTAAAAACGCCGGGCATGACGGTGGCACCGGCTTCGCCGGCGCGCGCTCTCAACCAAGGATCAAACTCGTCGCGATCCACCATCCCGACGAAGGTACCTTCGATCGGCATGTCGACCGATTCGCCGCGGGGCGAGACCATCCGCGCGGAGCGGATCCGGGCTTTGATCAGGTGATCCGGGATATCGAATTCTTCCATTAAACAGGGGGGTATCGCGCCACCGCAGGGCTTGATGCGAAAGCCACGCTCCAGTAGCAACACGTTCAAGCCCCGACGCGCCAAGTCATGTGCGGCAGTAGCGCCCGAGGGGCCACCCCCGACCACAATCGTGTCAAAGTCCGCGGTAGGTGTGGTCATCGTATGCCTCCCTCTCCGGCCTCTGCCAGAGCAATGTCGCCAAAGGAAGGCACGTGATCACGCTGTCCGCTCCCCCAGTTGGCAATGTGAATGTGCCGTGCCAGCGAGGCGGCGACGAGAAACAGGACGCCCTCGCAAGCGAATACCAGGCCATAACTGATGGCCGGGTCGTCCAGCCAGTAGCGGGTAACGTCCACCGCTACCGTGCCAAGGAAACCGCCTAAGGCGAAAGCAATGGCCTGAGCCGCGCCCCACAGGCCCATTCGAATACCTTCGCGTTTCTGTTGCCCGGCGCTGGCGAGTACCATCATGGCTCCGATGGCCGCAACGGCGAAGCCACCATTGGCCGTGCCGAGCAGAAAGACATTGGCTTCCAGCGGCCAGGTCGGGCTTGTCAGTCCGCCCCAGCACAGCAAGAAGAGTGCAACAGCAGAGAGCAGGCAACCGCCGCGAATCCAGAGCCGCAGTAGCGCAGCGCCCCTGGATTTAAACAGCGACGTGGAAATCGCCATGGCGGCCATACCCAGTAATACGCCGCCATGCTGCACGCCGGCGAGTTGGGTGGACTCTCCGGGCGTTCGTCCGAAGACCAAGCCCGCAAACGGCTCCAAAATCAGATCCTGGGCCGAGTAGGCGAGCATCGAAACAAAGACAAAGATGGTGAAGACTTTTGCCTGTGGGTCCTGCCAGACCTCCGCCAGGGCGGCGCCAAACGCGCCTTTTTCTGGCGGGGCGTCGGTTGTATTTGGTTTGATCACTTGATTCGTCGGCTCAACTCCGCGGATCGCAATCAGCGTCACAACAATGGCCAGTAACGATACTGCGCCGGTGACCGCCATCAGTCGCTCCGGGGAATAGGGGTCGAGAAACTGGCCGGCGATACCTGCAGTCACCGCAAAGCCGATAATCATCATGAACCAGACGAGCGCGGCCGCGGCGGGTTTTCTCTCCGGCGCCACCTGCTTGGCAAGCAAGGCCAGTAGCGAGGTGCCTGTGGCGCCGGTGCCCACACCGATCGCGAAGAAGCCCAGCGCAGAGATCAGCAGGCCCAGCCAATAGTGTTTCGGAATCAGCGTAGTGCCCAATGCGGCAAGCACCCCGCCGAGGCCCAAAATAAACATCCCGCCGATGATCCACGGCGTCCGTCGGCCTCCCACATCTGAGCCGTAGCCGATGCGCGGGCGAGCCAGTTGGACAACGTGATGGATGGTGACCAGAAAACCGGGGATGGTCGCAGCGAGCGCGAGCTCCACCACCATAATGCGGTTCAGCGTTGACGTGGTGAGCACCACAATCCCGCCTAGACAGGTCTGTATCAACCCGAGCCTGATGATGTGCCACCAGCTGAGCCCTGTTGACGCAGGATTCGCAGCGAGGATCATGCGAACCAGCCCCCTAAACCGACGGCCGCACTCATCATCCCCAATACATAGAGCGATACGCCTGTCGCGTTATACCAGGGTGCCAACTCTTTGGGGTCCGAAAGCAAGCGCTTCATCGCCACACACTGGGCGGCGACCACCACTGTCACGGCTGCAGCATAGGGAGCGAGTTGCCAATGTAAGAGGAGGGCGATGACTACTGTCTGCGGTAGCAACATGAACACACAGGCGACTTTGGCCGCTCGTTCGCGTCCCAATTGTGCCGGTAGTGAGCGAATGCCCATTTTCAGATCGCCTTCAACACTCTTGAAGTCGTTGAGCGTCATGATGCCGTGCGCACCGATGCTGTATAGCAGTGCAATGATCAGAATCGGTGTGGGTGGCAGATCGCCGCCCAGCACGATGGCCGCTCCCGTAATCCATGCCAGCCCCTCATAGCTCAGAGCGACGGCGCTATTGCCCCACCAGCCATTCAGCTTCAGCCTCAGTGGTGGTGCGCTGTAAGCCCAAGCCAGTAGCAATCCGATAAAGGTTGCTATGGCCACCCAAGGCCCGAGCATCAGCGCCCAGGTCTGTGCGATCAGCGTCCAGAGCATGGCGAACCACAGGGCTAGATTCCCGGGCGCGCGCCCGGAAGGGATGGGGCGCTGGGGCTCATTGAGCGCATCAACGTCGCGGTCATACCAATCGTTGACCACCTGGCTTGCACCGCAGACCAAGGGGCCGGTCAGCGTCATGCCTGCGAGGAGCGCCCAGCCACTCATCCCTGAGCCGGGTCCGGCAGATACCCAGCCGCACAGGAACGCCCACATGGGAGGAAACCACGT
>WTHO01000255.1 GCA_011523115.1 Halieaceae bacterium
CTCGTATCCTCAGGGCCAGCGAGCCGTTTCTGATCGAGGCCGATTTTCCGGCGCATTTCCATGCTGGTCTGCATTGGCACCCGCACGACACCATCTATGTGATTACCCGCGGTGAAATGCGCATCGGTAATGAGGGCAGCTTTCGTCCAGGTGACATTCGCTGGGTGAAGGCGGGTCATTCGTACGGCCCGGAAGAGGCGGGTGACGAAGGAGTGCAGTTTCATCTGTTCAGTCTCGGCGGTGATATTGGCCTCAATTGGGCGGACTTGTATGAGGTACCTGAAGCGCTGAACGAGCGATTGAGTCAGTTTCAGCAACCGGCGGGGCGCCGGCGCGTGGATGAGATGCCAGTGGTCGGCCCTTCAGATGCGCTACCGAGCTGGGATCAGATGCCTGATGAGGGACCGCTCATTTTTCGAGTCAGCATGGGCGCTGACGAAGAGCAGGCGGCGTTCTCTCCCGGATTTGACTGCGTCTGGTATGTGCTCGACGGTGCAGTATTGATCGACAACGAGACCCGAGTGTTGGCCGGGGAATTTTTCTGTGCATCGGGGGGTGCATCATATGCCCTCGCTACCGGAGACCACAGCGCCAACTGGCTGGTTTTTGCGAGTAGCAGCCAGTAACCACTCTGAATGGCCTCAGGGCATGTCGGTGAGTTCAGTGAGCTCGAAAGACCAGCAGTAGGGGGCTTCGACCGTACCCTTAACAAAGAGGTAGTCACCGTCCGCAGTGACCCAGAGGTGGTACTCGGGGTGATCCGTTGCCACGACCACATAGGCAAAGTGATGGCACGCGAAGCTGCCAGCGCGCACGCGGATTGTTTCTTCACCGAAATATTCAATTGTCGTGCCCTGTGAGCACTCCAGCGCCGGGCCCGTTGCCCCGCGATGATCGAGGGAGGTAAGCGGACTGTTATAGAAGGTTCGCTGACACGGTCCTTCGGAGCGGTCAAATCGCGCCACCAGCCAGGCATCCGAGTTTAGGGCGTGGGTGCCAAAGCCCCGGATGCTGCGGTCAATCTCCAGCTGACCCGCAATACGACCCTCGTCACGGGTGAGGCCCTCGTAGCGGATTTCGTCGTCGGTGATCTGATACCAGGTACTGCCTTTAAAAACGCCACCCTCTGTGAGGCGCACAACGCAGTCCTGGGGATGGAATTCGGCGTCCACCCGCTGGATCACATCACGTATCAGCGCAGGCTCGTCGTCCAGCTCACAAAATGCGCGCAAGACACGGTCGCCGTTACGGTGGCGCGTGAGGGTAAAGCGCTCACGGCCCCAAATACCTGATGGGAAGGCGGCGCTGTCAATCTGATACTCGACGGTGCCATGCCGCGTGAGGTGATCGCGGGTGGCCGGCTGTTGATCTGTGATTTTCATAGGGCCCTCTAACCACCCGCAGCATTAGTCCATCGGGGTTAATCCATCATAGCCGGAAACTGCCCTCCCAGTGGGTAGACTGCTCAGGGCGTACCGGGGACAGAAGGCCGAGGAAAGGACCGAATGAAGCAGTGGATAGTGCGAGCGATGCTGGTGGTGTTGGGAATCTTGCTGGGGGCGATGTTACTGCCCGGGGACTGGCGGGCGGGCATGCAGCGACAAGCTTTAGAAGTCACCGCTGGCGCGCGGGAGCGCGCGGCGCTGTGGGCGGCCAGCCAGACTGATCGGCTCGATGCGCGCGCTTCGCTGTTTGTGGAGTTTCCGGGCATCGTGCCTGCCATTCAGCGCGGCGGCGCCTTTGGAGGAAGCTTCTCACGGGCGATTGCCACCGACATTTTCAAGGCGTCGGAGGAGGGCATCGCTGATGCGCGGCGGCTATCGCGGATCGAGGCGGTGGCGCCCCGTACCTGGATGATTTACCTCCCGCTGGTGAATGTGGTGGTGTTTGAGACCGAGGACGGGTTGGTCCTGGTGGATGCCGGGATGGCGGCAGCCGGCCC
Source organism: Halieaceae bacterium (assembly GCA_011523115.1). Classification (GTDB taxonomy): domain Bacteria; phylum Pseudomonadota; class Gammaproteobacteria; order Pseudomonadales; family Halieaceae; genus Luminiphilus. The sequence goes on from WTHO01000255.1 coordinate 1,943, forward strand.
TGTCATACGCGAGCTGATCGTCAGCGTCACCGACGCGCCGATTCATACGATTATTTACACCCACTGCCACGTAGACCACGCGTACGGCACATGGGCGCTGATGACTGACAACCCGCATATCGTGGCCCAAGCGGATTTACCTGCGTGCTTTGATCGTTACATCGAGCTCCCGGGGAGTCTGGCCAAATATATGGGGCAGCCGGTAGCAAGCCTACCCACGAGTCGCGATGATTTGGTCTACCCCACTCAAACCTTTCGCGGTGAGATGACCCTGACGGTAGGCGGCGAGGATTTTGTCCTGCGGGCTCGCCCGGGTGAGACCGAGGACCAGCTTTATGTTTGGGTGCCCGGCAGACAAGCACTGGCGACAGCGGATTACTATCAGGGATTTCTGCCCAATACCGGAAACGGTAAACGTGTGCAGCGCTATCCCGAGGAGTGGGCCGGCGCGCTCCGGGAGATGGCCAGTGAAAATGCCGCGCTGCTATTACCCGCCCACGGTGAGGCGCTCACTGACCCTGAACGCATTCAGGAAAACCTCACCGTCCTTGCCGAGGCATTGGAGTGGGTGATAGCGCATACGAAGGCTGAGCTCAACAAAGGAACCCGTCAGGATCTCGTCTACCGCTCATTGGAGGTGCCAGACTATTTACTGACACACCCGACGCTCAATCAGCAATACGTGAGCTGGGAGGATATTTCCAAGATGGTCATGCGACGCTACGTTGGGTGGTGGGACGACATTCCGTCGCATTGGAGTCCCGCTTCGTTTGATGCGCAGTCGGCTGTTATTACTGAGCTTGCAGGCGGCGTGGCAGCGTTGGACCGTCGGGCGCGGGCGCTCCTTGAGACAGACGTTGTGATGGCCAGCCACATCGCGGACTGGGCCTGGTTCGGTCACCCGGGTGATCCCCTTGCGCAGCGGCTGTTGATAGATGTTTATGCCCACCGCATCGTGAATACCGATTCCAATACTCAGGAAATTCTGGCATGGCTTGAGGCGATGACGCAGGCGCGGCGACTACAACTGGCGGCGGAGGCCGCTCCCGTTGTGGCGTCAGAGTGAGCGGTAGAAGGCGGCGGTGAGCTCGCCAATTTCGGCCGCGAGTTGGTCGCGCTCTTGGTCCAGCGAGTCGATCTCTCGATAGAGCGTGTTGTAGAGCGACTCCAGCTGATTCAGCTGGTAGTGTGCCTCCCGACGGGTATCGCTCGGCAACTGATCGTTATCCCGTGTGCCGCGAAGCTGCCCGATCTGCGATAACAGTGCGTTTGCCTGTGCTGATTTCTCTTCAATGCGCGCATCGAGCTCACGCAACTCTTGCTTTAGTGCAAAGACATCCAGCCCCTCGCTGTAACCAGAAGCGTACTCGGGGAACTCATCGCTGACGCATTGCGCGGCATACTCTCCGCCATGATCAGCGCTCTCAAAGCCCGTCTCCCGCGTACAGTAGTAGGGAAGGCCCAGCGCGTAACCGTGGCGATACAGTTCGAAATCAACGCTCACGCCCGTCTCTGCGCAGGCCTCGCGATGTTCTGCTGAACGAGATACCGGGTAACCTGCAGCGCCATCGTTATACCCGACCTCTTCCCAATTAGCTTGGAGGCACTCCTCCGGGCTCATCGTGGCGCAGCCAGCAAGCATTGCGCATCCGACCGATAGCATCGCCCTGTTCATCATTGTTTGTTCTCCGGCCGCAGTTGCTACCTATATAAGCAGATCTATAATGCCTGCCTTTCAGGGAGACGACACCCGTATCTGTGCTCGCGGGATCTCTCGTCATTCGAGTTGCGACATCAGGACACCTCTCTAATGCGAGTTTGGACCTATCTCCGACCTTTTGAATATCGTGGGCTTGACTGCGTGGTCGAGGTCACGCTGACGTTGAAAGAGACGATCTCCCGGCTCTTTATAGACAACGAATTGGTGGATGAGCAGTCCCTGGCCTACTCGGCGGGGGGCACCACGTTCGTGCATCCCCTGCCTAGCGCATCGGACCAAACGGCGCAGGTGAAGGCGGGTTACTACAACTGGTGGAACATTGGTATTGCAGTGAGCGAAGGGGAGGACATCGTGTACGAGAGTCACCCTGGTCGAGACGTGCACTATGGTGAGGCGTTGGCCAAAAAAATGTTGGGCCTTGATGCCGAGTCTGACGACGGTGCCGCTGCAAAACTGCGCTCCATGGCTGAGACCAACCAGAACAAATGGCAGCGCAACAAGTATTCGGT